>NZ_JBEOZU010000024.1:0-125498 GCF_040298185.1 Streptomyces sp. NPDC001634
GGATCTGCGCATCGATACCCAGTGACGACCCTGGCGCTCGCAAGCCAGCGCGGGGCTTGGCGATGCATGACCAGCGGTTACGGGACAGCCCTTAGCAACAAGAGATTGTATGAGGTGCAAAATCTTCGAGACCAACTCGAAGAAGCAGACCTACGCGTCCAACAGGCAGTAATTCGCGAGCAGGTCCTCACGGAAGGGCTCCAAATACGCGAGCACAGAATTGCCCAGCTTGAGACAAAGCAAATAGAGCTGACCGCGCGCTGGGAGAACGAGGTTCGAGAGCGCGAGAACACAGTCGCAGACCTGACCCTCGCCCAAAAGGCGGACGCAGAGGAGTTGGCGCGGCTAAAAGTAGAAGTTGAGCAGCTACACGTGGAACTGGAGCGAGCGAGGGATGCGAGCCGTCAAGCCGAGGACCGGTGCCGCATTTTGGAGGAGCGTTTGGCAGAGGTCGAAGATAAGGCGCAAGCAGGCCAGGAAGCAAGGGAGGCTAACGAACTAGAGGAGGCGCAACGGGCCGCAGCGGAGGCGAAGGCAGTTGCAGACGAGCTCAGGCAGCAACTCGAAGACTTGAAAGAAGCGCGCGAATCCACACTGGAAGAGCTCGAAGCAGTGCGGAAGTCCGCAGTGGAGGCAACCCGACAAAAATTCGAGCGCGCCAGGGAAGAGGCGGCCAAGGAAAGGGAGCGAAGCGATATAAGCCTGGCCAACCGCAGCGCCATGGAAATTTCACGCGACTTCCTTCGACTTTCAGCAAAGGGAGACGAGTCGGCCCTCTATGACCTCAGCAGAGCGGTTGCCAAGCTGACACCCATTGAGAGTGTTAGAGGGGTCTGCTTGAATCTCTGGGAAAAGGGCTACGAGGTCGCGGCAGAAGAATTGGCCGGCCGGGTAGGCAAGGAGAGGAGCATACAATCCCTGCAAATTTTCCTGTCCTCGCTGGTCCAGCAGGATTCAAGCAGGGTCGCCAGTAATCTCGCCGAGATCTCATTGGCGCAGTTCGCCTGGTTCCGCGACTCCACCGAAGTCTCGCTCCTTATGAGCATACTCAAAAAATCTGGCTTGCCCTCTTGGGCGCTTCACATTCAGATGGAGTGCGCAGCCCGACGCAGCCCCGGAAAGCTAGCAGAACTACTGCGCGACATGGACCCCGTCGAAGTACCAATCATGATTGAAGTGATTTCCCAGTCTCGGGCTACGGCAGATATTCCCCCACTGCTTTTCTGCATGGAGGATCTAGGTCTCGACCTATATATCAAGTCTCTCTTGTCTCGTATTTCGCAATTGGGACGGCATGACTCAGCTATGATTTTGGAGGCGTGGGAGCTGGCAAAAGATTGAACTAGCCCGTTCGGCCATGAGGAACTGATCGTGCGGAACGTCCCAGCTCGTACAGTTCCCCACACCGTCGTACGACACCGGGAAGGGGCTCAGCGTCGCCGAGGCGCGGCTTCTCATCCGTGAGTCCACCGAGGACCGGTTGCACGCGCTTTACGTGCTCGACCTGATCCGGGGGACGCGCCGGGGGCAGTTGCCGGGGCTGCGCTGGGATGCGGTCGACTTCGACGCGAGACGCTCATCGTGGAGCGCGCGCTCCAGCGCGTTGCGGGGAGCTCCGGCTCGTCAAGCCCAAGACCCTCGCCTCACTCCGCACCGTCCCACTTCCGCCGACCATTATGAAGGTGACGCGCCTGCTGTGTCAGCGACCTTAGCTCTGCCAATTAGTTGCCGCAGCCGACTTGTTCAGCCCGCACTGGCAGTTCGTTGGACGGCTGGGGTGTTCACGCCAGGTCCGTGCCCGGCCACACTGAGACCAGAACTGAGACCCCCGACAGCCGCGCGGCCCGTTCCCGCCGCCGTCGACGCATCCGCTGAACGCAAAAACCCCAGCTCAGAGACCATCTGGGCTGGGGTTCGATGGAGCCGCCTTCGGGATTCGAACCCGAGACCTACGCATTACGAGTGCGTTGCTCTGGCCATCTGAGCTAAGGCGGCGCGCCGTCCGCACTATGGTGCGATCAGCAACGTCGGTAAGTCTACACAGTTTCCGGGGGTGCTCTGACCACGCCCCGGAAGCGACGCTTCCGGGGCGAGCGGCGGCGCCTACGAGCAGCGTTTTCCCTTCGCCGGCGGGGTGCCCCGGAGCAGATACGCGTCGATCGCCGCGTCGATGCACTTGCTGCCGCGGTTGTACGCCGTGTGGCCGTCCGAGTCGTAGGTGAGGAGCCTGCCCGAGGAGAGCTGGGAGGCGAGGGACCGCGCCCAGGCGTAGGGGGTCGCCGGGTCGCGGGTCGTGCCCACCACCACAATCGGCGGCGCGCCCTTCGCCGTGATGCGGTGCGGTCGTCCCGTCGCCTTCACCGGCCAGTACGCGCAGTTCAGCGACGCCCAGGCCAACCCCTCCCCGAATACCGGCGACTCCTTCTCGAACGTCGGGAGCGCCTTCTGCACCTGCTGCGGGGAGGTGAACGCGGGCGGCAGGTCCAGGCAGTTCACGGCCGCGTTCGCGAACATCAGGTTCGAGTACTTGCCGTCGGCCCCCCGCTCGTAATAGGTGTCCGACAGGAGGAGCAGCCCGGCGCCGTTGTGGTTGTCCATCGCCTCGGTCAGCGCCTCGCGCAGCTGGGGCCAGGTCGCCTGGTCGTACATCGCCGCGATCACCCCGGTGGTGGCCAGGGCCTCGCCGAGCTTTCGGCCGCTCGCGTCACCCGTCGGGAGGGGAGACGCATCGAGCTTCCTGAAGAACGCCTTCAGATTCCGACCGACCTTCGCCGGCGAGGTGCCGGGGCCGCCCAACGGGCAGTCCGACTGCCGGACGCAGTTCTTCGCGAAGGACTGGAACGCCGTCTCGAAGCCCACCGTCTGGTCCTCATTGAGCTTGCGGGCGGACACGGACGGATCCATCGCGCCGTCCAGCACCATGCGGCCGACCCGGTCCGGGAACAGTCCCGCGTACGTCGCTCCGAGGAACGTTCCGTACGAGGCCCCCACGTAGTTCAGCTTCTTGTCGCCCAGCGCCGCGCGCACGATGTCCATGTCACGGGCCGCCTCGACCGTGGAGACATGGCGCAGCAGTTCCGGTGACTGCTTCGCGCACCCCTCGGCGAACCGCTTGTCCGCTGCAACCAGCTGGTTCGTCTCCTTCTGGTTGTCGGGGGTGATGTCCGTCTGCGCGTACGCGTCCATCTGGGGGCCGCTGAGGCACTCGACCGGCTCGCTTTGGGCCACACCGCGCGGATCGACGGCGACCATGTTGTAGCGGGCGCGGATCTCCGCCGGGTAGCCGGCGCCCGCGAACTGTTCCAGATACTTGATCGCCGAGCCGCCCGGCCCGCCCGGGTTCACCAGCAACGAGCCGAGGGGCTTGCCCCGGCCCGTGGCCTTCTTGCGGGCGACGGCCAGTCCGACATCGCCCGAGGCGGGCTTGGCGTAGTCCCGCGGCACCTTCATCGTGGCGCACTGGAAGCCGGTGGCTCCGCAGCTGTGCCAGGTCAGCTTCTGCTCGTAGTACGGAGCCAGCGCCGACGGCGTGGCCCCGGGCAGTGCGGCCAGCGCCGCGTCCGCCGCCGCCGTGGTCGAAGTCCCTGAGGAACAGGCCGAGACGAGCAACGCGGCGGCGGCGAGCAGCGTGCCGCCGGTCCGCAGGTGCAGCGGACGGAGGAGCCGGCTGGAGCGGGGCGGGCAGGGACGGCGGGACGGTCCGGAAATGCGCCTGGTGTGCATTTTGTGAGCGTAACGCTATGAGATGGATTGATCGCTATCAGTGGCGTACGCGCCTCGTACGAGTGATGCGGTCAATTCGTCGCGCGCCGTTACCCCTCTCAAGGGGCTCAAGGGGGCTCACCCCGCTCGCAACGCCATCGTCATCGCCTCCACCGCCAGCAGAGGGGCCACATTGCGGTCCAAGGCATCCCGGCACGCGGCGATCGCCTCGATGCGGCGCAACGTGGACTCCGGCGTGCTGCCGCGCGCCAGGCGGTCCAGGGCGTCCTCGGCGTCCGTATTGGCGAGGGCGATGCGGGAGCCGAGCTGGAGGGCGAGCACGTCGCGGTAGAAGCCCGTGAGGTCGGTGAGGGCCAGGTCCAGGCTGTCGCGCTGCGTGCGCGTTCTGCGGCGTTTCTGCTTGTCCTCCAGCTCCTTCATCACGCCCGCGGTGCCACGCGGCATCCGGCCGCCCTGCGCCGCGCCGAGCGCCGCCTTCAGCTCCTCCGTCTCCTTGGCGTCGAGTTCCTCCGCGAGCTGCTTGGAGTCCTCCGTGGCCGCGTCGACCAGCTCCTGGGCGGCCCTGAGGCAGCCGCCGATGTCGTCGACGCGCAGCGGGAGCTTCAGGACAGCGGCCCTGCGCCCGCGGGCCCGCTCGTCCGTGGCCAGGCGGCGGGCGTGGTCGACATGGCCCTGCGTGGCGCGGGCGGCGGCGGCCGCGATCTCGGGTTCGATGCCGTCACGCCGTACGAGCATGTCTGCGACCGCCTCCACGGAGGGCGTGCGCAGGTTCAGGTGGCGGCAGCGGGAGCGGATCGTCGGCAGGACGTCCTCCAGGGAGGGCGCGCACAGCAGCCAGACCGTACGCGGAGCGGGCTCCTCCACCGCCTTGAGGACCGCGTTGGCCGACTTCTCGTTCAGCCGCTCGGCGTCCTCGACGAGGATCACCTGCCAGCGGCCGTTCGCCGGTGACGTGAACGACTTGCGGACGGTGTCGCGCATGTCGTCGGCGAGGATCTGCGTGCCCACGGCCGCGACCGTGGTCACATCCGCGTGCGTGCCGATCAGGGCCGTGTGGCAGCCGTCGCAGAAACCGCAGCCGGGGGAGCCGCCGAGCGCACGGTCGGGGCTCACGCACTGGAGCGCCGCGGCGAACGCCCGCGCCGCCTGCGTACGCCCCGCGCCGGGCGGGCCCGTGAACAGCCAGGCGTGCGTCATCTTCGACGCCTCGGGCGGCGGGGCATCCCCGGCGGCCGCGGTGACCAGGGCGTCGGCGTCACGCGCAGCCGCGCCGAGCTGCTCGCTCACCTTCTCCTGGCCCACCAGGTCGTCCCACACGGTCACGGGACACCGCCCTTCCGTCGCACTTCGCCCTTACCGCGATCCATTGTGCGGGTCGCGACTGACAACAGGGCCACTGACAACGGGGCCATGACAAGGGGGCCACTGACAACGGGGCGAGCGAGAGATGCGCTCAGCGGCGGCGTCCGCGCCCCCGGCCGTCGTCCCAGTCCTCGTCCTCGCGCGGGCCGAGCAGTTCGTCCGCCAGGGTCGGGAGGTCGTCCAGCGGGGTCTCCTCGGCCCAGTCCGGACGGGGCCGGCGGCGCGGATGGCCCTCGTCGTCCATCTGAGGCAGCTCACGCGTGCGGTCCTCGGCCCCGTCGGGCCGCGGCGCCGGACGTTCGTCACGGAAGAAGCCCTGCGGCACCCGCTCCGCCGGATCACCGGAACCACCGTCCCGTACGGGCGGCAGCACGGCCGTCTCATCGGCGGCACCCGGCACGACGGGCGGCAGCACCGCCGTCTCGTCCGCGGCACCCGGCACCACCGGCGGCAGCACCGCCGTCTCGTCGGCAGCCCCCTGCGGCACATCCGGCTTCGGCAGCTTGGCCGTGGTCTCCTGGTCGGACTCCCCGGCATGCACCGGCCGCAGTACGGTCGTCTCGTCCGTCGGCCCGCCCGACGCTTTCGGCCCGCCCGACGCATTCGATCCGCCCGACGCGTTCGATCCGCCCGACGCGTTCGACGGCGTCACCAGTGGCGTGGGGACGGTGGTCTCGGTGTCCGGCGACGAGCCCGCCGAGGACGCACCCCCGGACGCACCCCCGGTCACACCGGCACCAGAGCCTCCGGAACCGGAACCCCCGGAACCAGAAGCACCCGACACCGGGCCCGACGCCGCCACGGCAGCCGATGCCGACGCCTCGGCCGCCGCCCGGCGTGCCTCCTCGGCCCGCAGCAGCGCCTCCTCGGCCTTCCGCTGCTTCTCCAGGCGCCGTTCCTCGGCCTCGGCCCGCAGCCGGGCCTCCTCCTCGGCCTGCTTGCGCCGCCGTTCCTCCTCGGCCTTCCTGCGCGCCTCCTCGGCCGCCCGCGCCTCCTCCTCCGCAAGAAGCCGCGCCCGCTCCTCCTCGGCGCGCCGACGGGCTTCCTCGGCCCGCTGCCGGGCCTCCTCCGCCTGCCGCTCGGCCTCGCGGCGCTGCGCCTCCTCCAGCTCGCGCCGCTTGCGCTCTTCCTCCTCGGCCCGGAGCTTGGCGAGCTGCTCCTGGCGCTCGCGCTCCAGCCGCTCCTCCTCGGCCTTGCGCGCGGCCTCTTCCTCGGCCTTGCGCCGGGCCTCCTCCTCGGCCTTCCTGCGTGCCTCCTCCTGTGCCTTCACCTCGGCCTCGGACAGCGGCAGCATCTGGTCGAGCCGGTGCCGGATCACAGTCGTGACCGCCTCGGGCTCCTGCCCGGCGTCGACGATCAGGTAGCGCCCGGGATCGGCGGCGGCCAGCGTGAGGAAACCGGACCGCACGCGCGCGTGGAACTCGGCCGGCTCCGACTCCAGCCGGTCCGGCGCCTCGGTGAACCGCTCACGCGCGGTCTCCGGCGCCACATCCAGCAGGACGGTCAGATGCGGCACAAGACCGTTGGTCGCCCACCGGTTGATCCGGGCGATCTCGGTCGGGGACAGATCACGGCCCGCCCCCTGATAGGCCACGGACGAGTCGATGTACCGGTCCGAGATCACGACCGCGCCCCGCTCGAGCGCCGGGCGCACCACCGTGTCCACGTGCTCCGCACGGTCCGCCGCGTACAGGAGCGCTTCCGCGCGGTGCGACAGGCCGGCGCTGGAGACATCCAGCAGGATCGACCGCAGCCGCTTGCCGACCGGCGTCGCACCCGGCTCGCGGGTCAGGACGACCTCATGCCCCTTGGCCCGGATCCACTCGGCGAGTGCCTCGGCCTGAGTGGACTTCCCGGCACCGTCGCCGCCCTCCAGGGCGATGAAGAATCCGCTCGCCGCAGTCGCCTGCACCGGGTCGTCGCCGCGCAGCGCGTCGCGCAGGTCGTGCCGCAGCGGCACCCCGGAGCGGTCGTCGACCTTGGCGAGGACCAGCGCGGCGACCGGCAGCAGCAGCGCGCCGACCAGCATCAGAGTGAAGGCGGCGCCCCCGTGCGCGAACACGAACTTGCCGTTCACCAGCCGGTGCGGCCCGATCCCCCCGGCCACCACCGGGGCCACCAGCGCGCCCAGGGCGACGCAGACCCGGACGACCGCGTGCAGATGCTCGGTCGTCCGTGCCCGCCGGTTGTCCTCGGCCTCCTGGTCGAGCAGCGTGTGCCCGGTGTTCGCGGCGACGCCGGAACCGATGCCCGCGAGAGCCAGGATCAGCAGCACGGTGGTGACATCCGGGACGAGCCCCCCGGCGAGCAGCGCGATCCCGGTGAAGGCGATCGCGATCGCGAGCAGCCGGCGCCGCGACAGCGACGGCAGCACCCTGGGCGCCGTACGGATGCCGACGACCGTGCCACCGGTCAGCGCGAGGACCAGCAGGCCGTACGTCACCGGGCCGCCGCCCATGTCCTTGGCCTGCAGCACGGAGACGGCGACGGCGGCCGAGACGGCCCCGGCGACGGCCGCGCAGGCGAGCACGAGCAGCGGGATCGCGCCCGTACGACCCTTGTCGGCGCCTGTGCCCGTCTTGGGGCGGCGCAGTCCCTCCAGCGGCGACCGCGCGCGGGGGGTGCGGGTGTCGGGCAGTTCGAGGGAGGTGACCACCGACAGCGAGGCGGCGAAGAGCCCGGCCGCGACGTACGAGGCGAGGGCCGCCTGGTGCTGGGCGAACCAGGCGATGCCCGCGCCCAGCAGGTTGTTCAGCAGCGACACGACGACAAGCCCGGCGGCGGCGAGCGGCACCGCCACGAATCCCGTACGCAACGAAAGGCGCCGCAGCGCGTCCATGTGGTCCGGCAGCGGGCGCACCGTCGCACCCTCCAGGGGCGGCGCGGGCAGCAGGGCGGGCGCCGCGCTCTCGCGGCACACCGTCCAGAAGCGTTCGGCGACGCCGGTCACGAAGGCCGTCACCAGCAGGACCGCGAGCGCATCGCCCGGAGTCCAGTCGATCCACAGGGGGGCGACGATCAGCAGGGCGGCCCGCAGTGCGTCCGCGCCGACCATGGTCCAGCGGCGGTCGAGCGGCCCCTCCTGGGACGTCAGGGCGTTGAGCGGGCCGAGGAGGACTGCCCCGAAAAGCAGGGTGGCCAGGATCCGCGCACCGAAGACGGTCGCGATCGCGAAGGCCACTCCCCGGTAGCCACCGCCGAAGGAGCCGTCCGCGATGGCCGCCTGGAGAGCCAGCATGACCAGGACGAGCAGGGCGAGGACGTCGCCGACACCGCCCACGAGCTGGGCGCTCCACAGCCGTTTCAGCTGCGGCCGGCCCAGCAGAGCGCGGACGGCGCGCTCACGGGAATCTGCGACCAGGGCGTCGTCGGGGGTCGGGGTGTGGGCCGTTGGCTGCTCGGCTCGCGTCATGCTTTCAGCCTATCGGGCGCCACCGACAGCCTGTGGCAGCCGTCCGAACGTGCGCACGCCCCGTCATCAAAGTGATGCCGAGGCGTGCGTTTCGCGAACCGGACGTGCAGGACCGTGGCGAAAAATCTTCGCCAGCTCAGCCTTCGGCCGTGTCCTTCGACGCTGCCGTCTTCGCGGCGGCGGTCTTCTTGGCCGTCGTCTTCTTCACGGTGGTCTTGGCGGTGGTGGTCTTCGCGGTGGTGGTCTTCCTGGCAGCCGTCTTCTTCGCCGCCGTCGACGCCGTCTTCTTGGCCGGCGCCTTCTTGGCGGCGGTCTTCTTGGCGGCGGTCTTCTTGGCGGGCGTCTTGGCGCGCTTCTCCGCGAGCAGTTCGAAGCCGCGCTCCGGGCTGATCGTCTCGACGCTGTCGCCGGAGCGCAGGGTCGCGTTGGTCTCGCCGTCCGTGACGTACGGACCGAAGCGACCGTCCTTGACGACGACCGGCTTCCCGCTGACCGGGTCCTCGCCCAGCTCCTTCAGCGGCGGCTTGGCGGCGGCGCGGCCACGCTGCTTGGGCTGGGCGTAGATCGCCTGCGCCTCCTGCAGTGTGATCGTGAAGATCTGGTCCTCGGACTGCAGCGACCGCGAGTCAGTGCCCTTCTTCAGGTACGGCCCGTAGCGACCGTTCTGCGCGGTGATCTCCACACCGTCCGCGTCCGTGCCGACGACCCGCGGCAGGGACATCAGCTTCAGCGCGTCGTCCAGTGTGACCGTGTCCAGGGACATCGACTTGAACAGCGAGGCCGTACGCGGCTTGACGGCGTTCTTGCCCGTCTTCGGGGTGCCCTCGGGGAGGATCTCCGTGACGTACGGGCCGTAGCGGCCGTCCTTGGCGACGATCGGGTGGTTCGTCTCCGGGTCGGTGCCCAGCGGGCGCTCGCCGCTCGGCTTGGCGAGCAGTTCCTCGGCCAGCTCGATGGTCAGCTCGTCCGGCGCCAGGTCGGCCGGGATGTCGGCGCGCTGGTGGTTCTCGGTTTCCTTCTCGCCACGCTCGATGTACGGGCCGTAGCGGCCGACCCGCAGCACGATGTCATTGCCCACGGGGAACGACGACACCTCGCGCGCGTCGATCGCGCCCAGGTCGGTCACCAGCTCCTTGAGGCCGCCGAGGTGGTCCCCGTCGCCGTTGCCGGCGTCCGCGGCGCCGCCGTCGCCCGTGCCTTCGCCGAAGTAGAACCGCTTCAGCCACGGCACGGCCTGCGCCTCGCCCCGGGCGATGCGGTCGAGGTCGTCCTCCATCTTGGCGGTGAAGTCGTAGTCGACGAGCCGCCCGAAGTGCTTCTCCAGCAGGTTGACCACGGCGAAGGACAGGAAGGAAGGCACCAGGGCGGTGCCCTTCTTGAACACATATCCGCGGTCGAGGATCGTGCCGATGATCGACGCGTACGTCGACGGACGGCCGATCTCGCGCTCTTCGAGCTCCTTGACCAGCGAGGCCTCGGTGTAGCGGGCCGGGGGCTTGGTCGAGTGGCCGTCGGCGGTAATCTCCTCCGCGGTCAGCGCTTCGCCCTCGGCAACCTGCGGCAGCCGGCGCTCGCGGTCGTCGAGCTCGGCGTTCGGGTCGTCGGCGCCCTCGACGTACGCCTTCAGGAAGCCGTGGAAGGTGATCGTCTTGCCGGACGCGCTGAACTCGGCGTCCCGCCCGTCGGCGGCCATGCCGCCGATCTTCACCGTGACCGAGTTACCGGTCGCGTCCTTCATCTGGGAGGCGACGGTCCGCTTCCAGATCAGCTCGTAGAGCTTGAACTGGTCGCCGGTCAGTCCCGTCTCGGCCGGGGTGCGGAAACGATCACCCGAGGGCCGGATGGCCTCGTGCGCCTCCTGCGCGTTCTTGACCTTGGCGGCGTACGTACGGGGCTGCTGAGGCAGGTAGTCCGCGCCGTACAGCTGCGTGACCTGGGCTCGGGCGGCGGTGATCGCCGTGTCCGACAGGGTCGTGGAGTCCGTACGCATGTACGTGATGAAGCCGTTCTCGTACAGCTTCTGCGCGATCTGCATCGTGGCCTTCGCGCCGAAGCCGAGCTTGCGGCTGGCCTCCTGCTGGAGCGTCGTCGTACGGAACGGCGCGTACGGCGAGCGGCGGTACGGCTTGGACTCGACCGAGCGGACCGAGAACCGCGTGTTCTCCAGGGCGGCGGCCAGCGCACGGGCGTTCGCCTCGTCGAGGTGCAGCGTGTTCGCGCCCTTCAGCCGGCCCACCGAGTCGAAGTCGCGGCCCTGCGCCACGCGCTTGCCGTCGACCGTCGCGAGCCTCGCCACCAGGGACGACGGGTCGGACGGGTCGCCGGCGCGGCCGGTGCCGAAGGTGCCGGTCAGGTCCCAGTACTCCGCGGAGCGGAACGCCATGCGCTCGCGCTCCCGCTCCACGACGAGCCGGGTCGCCACGGACTGGACACGGCCCGCCGACAGGCGCGGCATGACCTTCTTCCACAGGACCGGCGAGACCTCGTAGCCGTAGAGGCGGTCGAGGATGCGGCGGGTTTCCTGGGCGTCGACGAGCTTCTGGTTCAGCTCGCGCGGGTTGCGCACGGCCTGCTGGATCGCGTCCTTGGTGATCTCGTGGAACACCATCCGCTTGACCGGGACCTTCGGCTTCAGCACCTCCTGGAGGTGCCATGCGATGGCCTCGCCCTCGCGGTCCTCATCGGTGGCGAGGAAGAGCTCGTCGGAGTCGCGCAGCAGATCCTTGAGCTTCTTGACCTGCGCCTTCTTGTCGGCATTGACGACGTAGATCGGCTGGAAATCGTGTTCGACGTCCACGCCGAGGCGGCGGACCTCGCCGGTGTACTTCTCGGGGACCTCCGCGGCCCCGTTCGGAAGGTCGCGGATGTGCCCGACGCTCGCTTCGACTACGTAGCCGGGGCCCAGGTAGCCCTTGATCGTCTTCGCCTTGGCAGGCGACTCGACGATGACGAGTCGGCGGCCGCCCTGTGCGGTCTCGCTGGTCGGGGACAACTTCGCTCTTCTCTCCGGTCGACGCTGGGGCCTCCCCAGGCCTTCATCCCGGGGTCGGGACTGCTTTCATGGTCGCTCACCTGCGGAGCGCTACAGCCGGTGTCGAGGCGGCGATCGTGCTCAGCCCTTCGGGCCTCCGCGCCTTTCGCTCTCTCGACACCGTCGCGCTCCTTCGGCTCACTCACTGGTGACGCTGCGGAGTGTGACGGTACATCCCGCCCCCGTGTCAAACGGGAAAAGCCCGCAACGGCCACTCGAACGGTAACCCGACTACCGGCATTCCTGCCGCCCGGAGTGTCCACCAGCCCTTTCGGCCCTATCCGGAGGGTGATCTCCCAGTTACCCGAGTCCCGACCGCCCGGTGGCCGGGAACCGTGATGTCAGAGGCGCATGAAGCACCATGCCCCGGCGGCGAGCGCGGCCACGGCGGCGAGAAACGCGAGGGCGACAGATGCGACGTGGCTCACACCCTCGGCGACAGGTTCACGGCGGTGCAGCCGGGTCGCGGTCCACGTCAGCAGCCCGCCTCCGAACAGGGCGAACACCGTACCCGCGAAGATCGCCGGTCCGCTCTCCATGGTCCCGTTCCTCCCACCCCGGACTGCTCAGCCTCGGGAGGCTGACACGCCCGGAAAGCCGGCACACGAACCTGGGGTGAACGCAGGGCGGACGGCCCGCCATGCGTCACCCGCGCCGCCCGGCAACTGTCATTGCGAGAACAGGCCGGCGGCGCAGCACGCGCGCGTGGGGGTCGCCCGGAGCCTCGGCGCCGGCCGGAGGTTGGCCGGTTTCACATCCCGGTGGACGATGCCCATCCGGTGCCCCGCCGTGAGCGTGTCCAGGACGGCGAGTCCCTGGAGTACGGGTCCACCTCAGTGCGCGGGCTCCAGGAGTGCGGGTCCATCTCAGTGCGCGGGCTCCAGGAGTACGCGTCCACCTCAGTGCGCGGGCTCCAGGAACCCCTGCTCGACCAGCAGCCGGATCTGAGCCGGCGTCCGGTCGCGCAGCAACACCGGGTCCTCGCCGACCAGTTGGGCGATGGCGTCGAGAATCCGCCCCGCGCTCAGCGTGCCGTCGCAGACACCGGCGAAGCCTGCGCCGACCGTGTCCACCTTGGTGGCGCGCCGCATCCCGCGGTTCTGCCGCAGCACCACATGCTCCGGGTCCTCGGCGCCCGGCAGCCCGACCTGCTCCTGGACAACCTCGGCGACGAGCCTGAAGTGGCCGGCGAGCAGAGCAGCGTCGTCGTGCGCCCGCAGGTAGTCGATGCGGTCGAAGTGCGCGCGCACGGTGTCGCCGAGCGGTTGTTCGACCGGATGCGGCCATTCCTCGACGGTGATCGAGGGCTCGGCGGCGTCCGTCCTGCGCAGCGCGATCCAGCCGAAGCCGACCGCCCGCACCTTGCGTGCCTCGAACTCGTCCAGCCACGCGTCGTACCGCGCCTGGTACTCGGCCACCTCGCCATGGTGGTCGCCGGCGTCGCGCAGCCACAACTCGGCGTACTGCGTGACGTCCTGGACCTCGCGCTGCACGATCCAGGCGTCGCATCCGCGCGGCACCCATGAGCGCAGCCGGTCCTGCCAGTCCTCCCCTTCCACGTGCTGCCAGTTGGCGAGGAACTGCGCGAACCCGCCCTCGTTCAGCCGCTCCCCCGCCTGCTGAACGAGCGTGCGGCACAGATCGTCCCCGCCCATGCCGCCGTCGCGATAGGTGAGCCGGGCTCCGGGGGAGATCACAAAGGGCGGGTTGGACACGATCAGGTCGTACGTCTCGTCGTCCCGGATCGGCTCGAACAACGACCCCTGGCGGACGTCCGCGGCCGGGGCGCCGGACAGCGCGAGCGTGAGCGCGGAGATGCGCAGGGCGCGCGGGTTGACGTCGGTCGCGGTCACCTGCATGGCGTGCTGGGCGGCGTGCAGCGCCTGGATCCCGGAGCCGGTGCCGAGGTCGAGAGCCGAGTCGACGGGGGTCCGTACGGTGATACCGGCGAGGGTGGTGGAGGCACCGCCGACCCCCAGGACGACGCCCTCCTCCTTGCTGCCGATGCCACCCGCTCCGCCGACCGCGCACCCCAGGTCGGAGACGATGAACCAGTCCTCGCCGCCGGGTCCTCCGTAGGGCCGGACGTCCACGGTCGCGGCGACCTCGTCCCCGCCGGTGCGGACGAGCCAGCCCGCCTCCACGCACGCGTCCACGGGCAGCACGCCCTCCACACGCGCGTGGGGCACGGGTTGCTGCAGCAGGAACAGCCGTACGAGCGCCTCCAGCGGCGCGTCCCCGCGCGTCGCCCGGAGCGCGGGTACGGTCTCGCTCCGCGCGAGCGCCGCGTACGCGGGCGCCCCGAGCAGCTCGAGCAGACCGTCGGCGGTGAAGGATGCCGCGAGCAGGGCCTCCCGCAGCCGGGCGATGACCTCGGCGCGGTCGGTGGAGGGCAGAGTGGACAGACCGGAGTTACTCACGCCCCCCATTGTGGCGTGGGGAGGCTGTGGCGTGGGAAGGCCCACCGCGTGCGTTCACCGCCGTGGGCCCTCCTTCCGCAGGTACCCGGAACGCGCGACTCAGCCGGCCGTCGCCGAAGCAGGAGCCGACGCGGATGTGGACGCGGACTTGCAGCTCGCCTGCTTCGTCATCGCCTTGCCGACGTCGCCCGCCTCCAGCTCCTTCAACGCGTCGTTACCGCTCTTGCTCAGCTTGTCCAGCTGCGTCGCGATCCCCTTGAGCCCGTCCGCGAACTTCGCCTGGTCCTTCGTGTTGAGCCCGTCCACCTGCTTCTTGAGTTCGGCGTACGCCGTGGAGATGTCGTCGAGCTCCTTGACCGCGTTCTTCTGCTTCGTCGCACCGTTGTCGACGGCCGGCGCCCCGGCCTGCTGAACGGCCGCCCCGATCGCCTTGTAGGCGTCGGACATGTCCTGGAAGGCCTGGGAGTCGGTCTTCTGGACCTGCTCCGGCGTGCTGTTGTCCGAGGTCTGCTTCTGGATCGCGGTGCTCGCGTCGGCGATCTTCTTGGCCTGCGGCTGTACCGCGTCGCACACCTGCTTGGCCCAGGTGCCCAGCTTGTCGTCGTTCCCGCTGCTTGCGCTGCTGCTGGTGCACCCCGACAGCGCCAGTACCAGTACCGCACCGCCGGACAGTGCGGCCGCGAGCTTCTTGTTCACCGGATTGGTCCCTTCCATGGCTCTCTCGGCCCCGGAACATACACGCCAACCGGGCGACAGCCGCACGGTAAATATCACTTTTGACCGCTGTTGAAGCTATTTGCACCAAGAGAGAGAAGGCTCACGCAGAGGGCCACGAACACGGACAGGGCGGGCGTACGGCGCCTCGATGTGCGCCGTACGCCCGCCCGTGGGCCCGTAGCTGACCAGGTGGAAGAGCGGGTGCCGTGGAACCGGCTACGAAACCACCGCCGGATCAGCCGACTTGGAGACCCTCTCGGCGTTGCCTTCGTCACCCACGGCGATTCCGCGCCGCTTGGAGATGTACACCGCGAGCACGATCACGACGATCGCGAGCACGGCGATCAGGATCCGTACGGCGAGGCTCTTGTCGCTGCCGTACGAGAACTTGACGACCGCGGGCGCGATGAGCAGTGACACCAGGTTCATCACCTTCAGCAGCGGGTTGATCGCCGGTCCCGCGGTGTCCTTGAAGGGGTCGCCGACCGTGTCGCCGATCACCGTCGCGGCGTGCGCCTCGCTGCCCTTGCCGCCGTGGTGACCGTCCTCGACGAGCTTCTTCGCGTTGTCCCAGGCGCCGCCGGAGTTGGCGAGGAAGACCGCCATCAGCGTTCCGGTGCCGATCGCGCCCGCGAGATAAGCCCCGAGTGCACCGACCCCGAGCGTGAACCCGAGGGCGATGGGCGCCATGACGGCGAGCAGACCGGGGGTGGCCAGCTCCCTGAGGGCGTCCTTGGTGCAGATGTCGACGACCTTGCCGTACTCGGGCTTCTCCGTGTAGGTCATGATCCCGGGGTGCTCCCGGAACTGCCGGCGCACCTCGAAGACCACCGCGCCCGCCGCCCGCGACACCGCGTTGATCGCCAGCCCCGAGAAGAGGAAGACGACCGCCGCGCCGGCGATGAGGCCGACCAGGTTGTTGGGCTGCGAGATGTCCATGACCAGACTCATCGGCCCGCCGTCGCCGACCTTCTCGCCCACGTCCTGTGCGGCCGTGGTGATCGCGTCGCGGTACGAGCCGAACAGCGCCGAGGCCGCGAGGACGGCCGTGGCGATGGCGATGCCCTTGGTGATCGCCTTGGTGGTGTTGCCCACGGCGTCCAGGTCGGTGAGCACCTGCGCGCCCGAGCCCTGGACGTCGCCGGACATCTCGGCGATGCCCTGCGCGTTGTCGGAGACCGGACCGAAGGTGTCCATGGCGACGATCACGCCGACCGTGGTGAGCAGGCCCGTGCCGGCCAGCGCCACCGCAAACAGGGCGAGCATGATCGACGTACCGCCGAGCAGGAACGCCCCGTACACACCGAGCCCGATCAGCAGCGCGGTGTAGACGGCCGACTCCAGACCGACGGCGATACCGGCGAGCACCACGGTGGCCGGACCGGTCAGCGAGGTCTTTCCGATGTCCCGCACCGGACGGCGCGTGGTCTCGGTGAAGTAGCCCGTCAGCTGCTGGATCAGGGCGGCGAGCACGATGCCGATGGCCACCGCGATGAGGGCGAGGATCCGCGGATCGCCGTCCTTGGCCCGGATCGCCGCGTCGGAGACGCCCTTGAGGTCGGCGTACGACGACGGCAGATAGCTGAAGACGGCCACGGTGACCAACGCCAGCGAGATCACCGCGGAGATGAAGAAGCCCCGGTTGATCGCGGACATGCCGCTGCGGTCGGCACGGCGTGGCGCCACGGCGAAGATGCCGATCATCGCGGTCAGGACCCCGATGGCGGGCACGATCAGCGGGAACGCCAGTCCGGAGTCGCCGAACGCCGCCTTGCCGAGGATCAGCGCGGCCACCAGCGTCACGGCGTACGACTCGAAGAGGTCGGCCGCCATGCCCGCGCAGTCGCCGACGTTGTCGCCCACGTTGTCGGCGATGGTCGCGGCATTGCGTGGGTCGTCCTCCGGAATGCCCTGCTCGACCTTGCCGACCAGGTCGGCGCCGACGTCGGCGGCCTTGGTGAAGATGCCGCCTCCGACACGCATGAACATGGCGATCAGCGCCGCCCCGAGGCCGAAGCCCTCCAGGACCTTCGGCGCATTCGCCGCGTACACCAGCACCACACAGGAGGCGCCCAGCAGACCGAGGCCCACCGTGAACATGCCGACGACTCCACCCGTGCGGAACGCGATCTTCATCGCCTTGTGCGAAACAGCGGTGAGATCCTTTTTCGGCTCACCCTCGGCCGGGGTCGCCTCGCGGGCCGCTGCGGCAACCCGCACATTGCTCCGTACCGCGAGCCACATACCGATATAGCCGGTGGCAGCCGAGAACACCGCGCCGATCAGGAAGAACACCGACCGTCCGGCGCGCTGATTCCAGTCGTCCGCGGGCAGCAGCATGAGCAGGAAGAACACGACCACGGCGAATACGCCGAGCGTGCGCAGTTGCCGGGCCAGATAGGCGTTCGCGCCTTCCTGGACCGCCGCCGCGATCTTCTTCATGCTGTCGGTGCCCTCGCCCGCCGCCAGCACCTGGCGCACCAGAATCCCGGCGACCACGAGGGCCGCGAGGGCGACAGCCCCGATGACCACGACGATCATGCGGTTGCTGTCGGTCAGTACTGCGGCTGCGAGGGTTGTGGGATGGTCAAACTGTTGAGGGGTAGAAAGCCCCGCCATTCGTCCTCCTTGACGCTTGGGCTGAGCTCAAGATGTGGACGGATTGTAGGTAGCGGAACCTGATCAAAACAGTGCGCGGTAAACGGAATTAGCCTTCACATGCTCTTCAGCATAAGATCACGCGCAGGCCACAGAACCCAAAAGAGGTAATGCCCCAAACCCATTGACTGGATTGCCGCTTGATCAAATTATCGGGTGATTGATCGTGAAGCAATTCACGAAGGCGGTACGACTTTACAAAAAGAAGGGCCCTGCACAGGCAGGGCCCTTCGGCACGTACGAGAGAGGAGTTTCAGGCGGTGAGCGTGGCGGGCGGCGTGGTCGGCCAGCTCATCCTGATCTGTCCGCCGTTCTCCCCGGCGGTGACCTCGACGTCGTCGACGAGACCACTGATGACCGCGAGGCCCATCTCGTCCTCCTCGGTCTCCGCGTCCGAGTCGTGGGCGTCGACGGCACCCGGCGCCTTGTCACCGGGCACCATATGCGGCGCCTCGTCGCCGACCTCGATGGAGAACTCCTTCTCCTCCTCGGTCAGCAGCACCCGCACCGGCGCCGAGATGCCGTTGCTCTGGTGCAGTCCGACGGCACGGGAGCAGGCCTCGCCGACGGCGAGCCTGACCTCGTCGAGTACGGCCTCGTCCACTCCGGCCCTGCGCGCCACCGCTGCCGCCACCAGTCGGGCGGTCCTGACGTGCTCGGGCAACGCGCTGAAGCGGAGTTCAACGGTGGCCATGCATCCCCCTCGGGACTCGGGCGTGCAGTCAGGGGGCCGGGCACTGGGGCCCGGTCCCCCTCATTACTTCTGCCGTCCGGGCACTACGGCCCGGAAACGGGGTCAGTCGGTGGCCGCCACCGCTTCATCGACCGAGGTGTGGATCGGGAACACCTTGGTGAGACCGGTGATACGGAAGATCTTGAGAATGCGCTCCTGGTTGCACACCAGGCGCAGGGAGCCCTCGTGGGCCCGCACACGCTTAAGTCCGCCCACCAGCACGCCGAGCCCAGTGGAGTCGAGGAAGTCCACGCCCTCCATGTCGACGACGAGGTGGAAATTCCCGTCGTTCACCAGCTCGACCAGCTGCTCGCGCAGCTTGGGCGCGGTATATACGTCGATTTCGCCACCGACCTCGACGACCGTACGATCGCCGACGGTACGGGTCGACAGGGACAGGTCCACGGATCCTCCAGCACCTTGCTATCGAGCGGTCGCCCCTCGGGACACCTCGGCAGAGCCCCCGGGACGGTTCGCCAGCCGCGATGGCATTCAATCACTTACCGGCAGGCGTGCACGACGCCTTGGTCCCATTGTCCGTCACGCCGGTGACACACTCGGTGCCGATGGCCAAGAATCACCGATCCGATCGACCCTCGACGGACCCCGCATCCCGCCTCGCGCCGGGCGTGGTCCTGGACCGGCTCGCCTCGGGACCGAGCAGGGCTTCGCGCATCACTCATACGGAGCACTTGCCCCCGCGCGAGGGCAGCCATGCCGTCTGGCCGGACCGGATCCGCGCGGAGGTCATCGCCGCCGTGCAGACCGCGGGCATCGAGCACCCCTGGGCCCATCAGGCGCTCGCCGCCGAGCACGCCCTGGACGGCGACTCGGTGGTCGTCGCCACGGGCACGGCGTCGGGCAAGTCGCTCGCCTACCTCGTCCCGGTGCTCTCGCGTCTGCTGGACGGCTCACAGGCCCCGAACGGGCGCGGCGCGACGGCGCTGTACCTGGCCCCGACGAAGGCCCTCGCGGCGGATCAGTGCCGATCCGTGAAGGAACTTTCACAACCTTTGGGCACGGCGATCCGCGCCGCGGTGTACGACGGCGACACGCCGCCCGAGGAACGCGAATGGGTGCGCCAGTACGCCAACTACGTCCTCACCAACCCCGACATGCTGCACCGCGGCATATTGCCCTCCCACCCGCGCTGGTCCTCCTTCCTGCGCGCCCTGAAGTACGTCGTCATCGACGAGTGCCACACCTACCGCGGGGTCTTCGGCTCCCACGTCGCCCAGGTCCTGCGCCGCCTTCGCCGCCTCTGTGCCCGCTACGGCGCCTCGCCCGTCTTCCTGCTGGCCTCCGCGACCGCAGCCGAGCCCTCGGTGGCCGCCCGCCGCCTCACCGGCCTCCCGGTCGTCGAGGTCGCGGACGACGCCTCCCCGCGCGGCGAGCTGGTCTTCGCCCTCTGGGAGCCCCCGCTCACCGAGCTGCACGGCGAGAAAGGTGCACCCGTTCGGCGTACGGCCACCGCCGAGACCGCCGACCTGCTGACCGACCTGACCGTGCAGGGCGTGCGCTCGGTCGCCTTCGTCCGCTCCCGCCGCGGCGCCGAGCTGATCTCGGTGATCGCCCAGGAGCGCCTGGCCGAGGTGGACCGCTCCCTGGCCCGGCGTGTGGCCGCCTACCGCGGCGGCTACCTTCCCGAGGAGCGCCGCGCCCTCGAACGTGCGCTGCACTCCGGCGAGCTCCTCGGTCTGGCCGCCACCACCGCCCTTGAGCTCGGCGTCGACGTCTCGGGCCTGGACGCCGTCCTGATCGCCGGCTACCCGGGAACCCGGGCGTCCCTGTGGCAGCAGGCGGGCCGCGCCGGCCGCTCCGGACAGGGCGCCCTGGCAGTCCTGGTCGCCCGCGACGACCCACTGGACACATTCCTCGTCCACCATCCCGAGGCCCTCTTCGACCAGCCGGTGGAGTCCACGGTCCTCGACCCGGACAACCCGTACGTCCTGGCCCCGCACCTGTGCGCAGCGGCGGCAGAACTGCCGCTGACGGACGACGACATTCCACTGTTCGGTCCCGCCTGCGAGGAGCTGCTGCCGCAGCTGGAGGCCGCGAAGCTGCTGCGCCGCCGGACGAAGGCCTGGCACTGGACGCGCCGGGAGCGGGCCGCCGACCTCACGGACATCCGCGGGGAGGGCGGGCGCCCCGTGCAGGTCGTCGAGGCCGGTACCGGACGACTGCTCGGCACGGTCGACGCGGGCGCCGCGCACACGACGGTGCACGAGGGCGCGGTCCATCTGCACCAGGGCCGGACGTATCTGGTGCGGTCGCTCGATCTGGAGGACTCGGTGGCCCTGGTCGAGGAGGCCAACCCGCCGTATTCGACGGTCGCCCGCGACACGACCTCCATCTCCGTCCTGGAAACGGACGTCGAAGTCCCCTGGGGCACGGGCCGGCTCTGTTACGGCTCCGTCGAGGTCACCAACCAGGTCGTCTCCTACCTGCGCCGGCGTGTCATCACCGGTGAAGTGCTGGGCGAGACGAAGCTCGACCTCCCTCCTCGTACTCTGCGCACCCGTGCGGTGTGGTGGACGGTCACCGAGGACCAGCTGGACCAGGCCCGGATCAGCCCGGAGATCCTCGGCGGCGCCCTGCATGCCGCCGAACACGCCTCGATCGGCATGCTCCCGCTCTTCGCCACCTGCGACCGCTGGGACATCGGCGGCGTCTCCGTCCCGCTCCACCCGGACACCCTCCTCCCCACGGTCTTCGTGTACGACGGCCACCCGGGCGGCGCGGGCTTCGCCGAGCGCGCCTTCCACACGGCCCGCGCCTGGCTGACCGCCACCCGTCAGGCCATCGCGTCCTGCGAGTGCGAGGCGGGCTGCCCGTCCTGCATCCAGTCCCCCAAGTGCGGCAACGGCAACGATCCGCTGCACAAGAGGGGGGCCGTACGGCTCCTCACGGTGCTTTTGCGCGGGGCGCCGGAGGATGCGGGGAACGAGGCAGGGGAGTCGGAGCCTGCGGGGCCGGGGGCGCCGCAGGCCCCTCCGGCGCCCCCGGTTCCGCCGGGCCCGCCCTCGCCCTGACCTCGACGGTGAACGGCCCCGAGACCGACGCCGCCGTAACGTCCGAGACATCCCCCGCCACGGCGCACCGCACGATCCGGCTGCCCTGGGCTTCTGCGATACGGCCCGCCGTGGTACACGCCGCCTCACCTCCCTCCATCCAGTGGTCGGCGGCCGCGAGCGCCGCCAGGTCGGCCGCGCCGGCCGCACGATGACGGACCAGCACGGCCTCCCCCTGGGCCAGCAGCACCCCGAACACGGCGCACAGGGCGCCGATCACGCAGGCGACCCAGACGGTCACCGAGCCCCGGTCCGAACACGGGCCCTGTGCACGGGCGTTCAGGAAAGCGAGCACGGAGCGGAAGCCGCGTGACCGGCGCGTCCTTGCCGGTCCGCCCGCGGGTTCACATCTCTTCACCGGTTCACCGCCACCGTGTCCTCCGCCAACGCGACTGCTTCATGGCGCAGTTCGAGAGGCAGCTCGTCCGGGCCCGGTGGGCGGGCGACGACCAGCACGTGCACAAGGTCGCCCTGCCGGGTCACCGTGACCCTCGCACCGTCCGGCGCCGCCTGGCGGGCCATCTCCCGGACCACGCGGGACGGCTCCTGCCGGGCCGCGGCCCGGGCCCCGGCCCGGGCCGCGTCCACGCACTGGATCTGCGCGGACGCGGCCAGCAGGGCCCAGAGGAGAGCCATCGCGAAGAGCACCAGGGCGGGCAGGACGACCGCGGTCTCCGCCGTCACGAACCCACGGTCCCGGCCTTGGCCCCGGCGTCGGCCCCGTCGCCGGTCCGGGCGTCGCCGCGCCCCGTCACATCCGGACATTGAGCGCCCTCTTCACGATGTCCTGGAGTTCCGCGCCGACCTGCCCGCTCGTCAGCACCTTGTAGAGCAGCGCAGCGAAGCCCACGGCCGCGATGATCCCCACCGCGTACTCGGACGTGACCATGCCGTCGTCCCCGTGCACCGCCGCCCGTACCCGGCGTACCAGCGCCCGCACCCGGGCTCGTACTCGTACTCGTACTGCTTTGGCCATCTCAACCCCCGTCAGGTTCTTGTCCTGTTGACCCAGTCGATCGGTCCGGATCACTTTGATCAGGTTCTCTAGGTCTGGTTACGTTTGATCATGTTTCGTTCCGTGGTTTCACCTCGTGCTGCCCGCGTCATCCGCCACCTCCCCCCAGCAGCCCTCCCGCGAGCCCGATCACGACGGGCAGCACCCCGACCGCGATGAACGCGGGCAGGAAGCACAGCCCCACCGGCGCGGTGACCATGACGCCCGCGCGGCGGGCCCGCGCCGTTGCCGCACGGCCCCACTCGGCGCGGGCGTCCCTCGCCAGGCGGCCGACCGGTGCGGCCGCCGGTACGCCGGATTCGCCCGCCCGTTCAAGGAGGCGCGCCAGCGCTGCGGCGCCAGGGAGGGCGGCGAGCCGCCGCCATGCGTCGGCCGGTTCGCCCCCGAGCCGCACCTCGGCCGCCCCACGGGCCAGCCGCTCCCCCACTGGCCCCTCCAGCGCCTCGCCCACCGCCTGGGCGGCCGACACCGGAGTCGCGCCCGCCGCGATGCACGCCGCCAGCAGATCGGCGGCCAGCGGCAGCTGACGGGCCGCCACGGCGTGGTCGTACTCCTCCGCGTCGCGGTCGCGTTCCTGCCGTGCCCTCCACCGCGAGGCGCCGACCCCGGTGATCAGCCCGGCCACCGGCCCGCCGAGCCCTCCGATCAGCACCCAGCCGGCACACACCGCCCCCGCGACCGGCAGCCATCTCCGCACGGCATCACGTGCCACCACCCGCCGCCGCAGCGCACCGGAGCCCTGTCGGCCGGGCTGGGCCACCCGCGCCTCGAAGCCCCGCCGCCGAGGCGTCACCGCAGGCGCCCGGAACCTTCTCCCCTCAGCCGCAACACCCGGCACCAGCACTGCACCCAGCCGTCGCCGCACCCTCCGTTCGCGTCGCGCGGCGGCGAGCATCCACACCGGCCACCACACGGCCAGCACTCCACACAGCACCCCCAGCCTGTGGACAACGTTCTCGCTCACGCCGCCTCCGCTCCCCGTACGATCCGCAGCGCCCACCACAGCCCCGCGCCCTCCAGCACTCCGCCGACCACGAGGCAGGCCAGTCCCGCTCCGGTGTGCAGCAGTACGTGCAGTGGGCGGGCGCCGAGCGCGGTGCCCAGGAGCAGGCCGAGAACCGGCAACCCCGCGAGCAGGACCGCCGTCGACCTGGCTCCTGCCAACTGGGCCTGCAGATCGGCCCGTTGATCGCGCTCGGCACGCAGGGCCGCCTCCAGCCGATCGAGCCCGGCCGCCAGGCCCGCACCCCGGTCCACGGCCACCCCCCAGCACGCTGACAGCCCCGACAACCCTTCGGCCCCCGGCTGCCGTGCCGCGTCCGCGAGTGCGCCCGGTACGTCCCCGCCGAACCGCGCCGCCGCCAGCACCGCCGCCTGCGCCTCGCCGAGCCCGCCCGAGTCGCGGGCCGCATGCAGCAGCGCCTCACCCGGCTGGCGCCCCGCGCGCACCTCCCCGGCGAGCGCCCCGCACAGCGCGATCACCGCCTCACCCCGGCGGTTCCGTGCCTGCCGCGCCTGGCGCGCCAGCCGCACCCTGCGCAGCACGGGGACACCGACGGCCCCGGCCAGCAAGGGCAGCACCGATGCGCCGAGCACAGCGAGCAGCGCACCCACGGCGACCGACCACCATTCGGCAGGCAACCGCCGCAGCCGTACGAAGGCCCGTTCCCAGGGCGGCGGGCCGACCACCACGGGCGCGCCACCGCTCGCGAACAGCAACCGGGCTCGCCGCGCCCCCGTGTCCGGGCCGCTCATCATCCAGGCCGCCGCGCCGGCGCACACCAGTCCTGCACCGACGGACATCTGGCCGATCCCCGTCACAGCAACTCACTCCCCTCAATTACGCCGCTCTCACCGCTTTTGTCGCTTCCGTTGCTTCCGCTGCTTCCGTCCCGAAGCAGCGACCACAGCCGCTCCCAGCCCCGCTCGCGCATGAACGCCTCCGGACCCCACCGCAGTGCGGGCACCGTCACCACCAGTCCCGACGCGTCCCGTTCCAGCACATGCACCTCCGCGATCCGGCGTCGCCCGGTCCGGTCGCGCACAAGGTGGAGGACCACCGACACCGCCGCCGCCAGCTGGCTGTGCAGCGCGGCCCGGTCCAGACCCGCCGCGGTGCCCAGCGCCTCCAGCCGGGCAGGCACCTGGGCCGCCGCGTTCGCGTGCAAAGTGCCGCAGCTGTCGGATGGCGGGAAAGATTTCAGATGGCACGTCGCTGACCAGGGCACTGAAATCTTCCGCGAGGTGACCTACATCACATTTGTCGCACAAAAGATTTCAGTGTCCGATCCACGCGCAGGCCAAGCCCGGGAGGATCGTCACTCACCGCGAAAAGAGCAGCTCATCGGAGAGCGGCGGGCCTGAAGCGTCAACGTCACCTAGCGCGTTCGACGAGGCAGGGCATCAGCTTGATCGTCGGCGCAGCAGTCGGTGCCTAGCGCAGAACCCGGCCGTTGTGCCCCTTCACCGAGGGGGCGGCGACCCGCACTGACTCGACGATTCGAGCGATGAGTCGCGTCGTGTCCTGCGGCGGCTTTTTACGCCATGCCTGATTCAGTGGCAACGCTCGAACCGGGAGTGGGCGGCCCGCAAAGTCAACGATCGCCCGGGCGGCAGACCACGGATCGCCACTGAATAGGATTTGGGCAGAGATTCGCAGTGCCGCTGTTTTAGCCATCGGTTTCGGCCCTGCAATCCTGGGTGCGTAGGCTCCTTGATTGGACGGCGTGCAGAAATCAGTAAATCCGTCAGCGACAACCGGGTCGGCTCCCTCAATATTTTCCGGTCTGGCTACGTGGAAGGCAAAGTCCGCCATGGCCGCCAGGTCGGCAAAAACACCTCGCAGCTGAACGGTGTCCGGTCGCGCCAATGCGAGGCGCTCTTCGAGGAATTTTTGCAGGTCAGCGAGCACTTCGTCGTGTAGATCAGGAGCCTTCCACTTTTTGTAAGCGGTGCCGCATCGCCACAGCATGACGTCTGTCATGCGATGCTTTTCGGAGCCGTGGCAGCTTCCTTGATCGAGGTTGACGTGCGCCCCGGGTAGTGGAGTATGGCATTCGGGGCATGCGGCCAGCAGATAGCATCGATGCCGCAAGCACGCAAACATCCATGGCGTACACCATTCGAGGGGCCAGCGTCCATCATTTTCTTCGACGCAAGAAGGGCAGAACTTAAATTCCCGCGGGTCGATCCAGCTAGCTTTCATAACCCGGAATAGGTTCCGCGGAGCGGTTTTGACCAGATCAAATTTCACGGCGGTCCCCAGGAAGCGCATCCAGGTCATCGCCTGCAGTTCGTCACCTGACAGTCCGGTTGCCTGTTCGACGCGCAGAACGGCCTCGTCGCCCAGGCCGTACACGAGCGACGTCGGCCCCGAGTCGGCGATGCGCGCCGCGTTGTCGCCCGGCCGCAGGAGCCCGCACGCCGTGGCCATCGAGGTGCGGGAGACCTCGTAGACCGCGCTCAGGTGTCCCAGCCAGCTGAGGAGCGACTCCCTCGGAAGCGGCAGAGGCACGACCGGCAGACGTCGGAGACTGCGGGCAGCGGAAGGGACGGGCACACGTCACGATACGACGGGCCGCCTCCGCGCACTGGTGGAAACCGCCCCCGCCCATGCGGAAGGAGGTGGTGGTGCAGTGCTCTCCTAGGCTCTCGGTGCAAGACAGGCAAGATCAGAGGAGGGGGAGCGCGTGGCGACGTACGGCGCTGAATACCTGAAGCGGTTGCTCGCTGCTGTGGAGCGGTTCGAGCGGGCCTTCGAACGCGAGACGTGTTCGTGGTCTGGTATGAGGAGCTGCGCCGTGATCGTCCGGACGACTTCGCTGTCGGGCCGGAGGAGTACGGCCGGGGCTTCTACTCCTGATCGGCGGTGCACTAGTTTGGAAGATCGCGTAACTGGGTCTTGGCTGACCTGGCGAAACGCTGACCTGCGTGTTCCCGGGACGTTCGCCGGGGTTCCCCGCTGTTCCCCCGCCGCAGTCCGTCGGATCGGGCACCCAGGGGCGCACCAGGCCCTCTTGCGGGCGCTCAGGCCCTGTGTCGGCAGGTCGGCTGCGCCCCCGCCCCATTCCATCACGGGGAGTTTGCGGCGCCTTCTCCCGGTGATGGTGGATCCGCTGCCGAGCTGGGCGGCCGAGCGGGCGAACGTGGCGGGCCAGGTTCACAGGCGCACGATGACCAGGGCGGTGTCGTCGGTGGCGTCACCGGGTGGGAGTAGGTCGGTGAGCACGGCGTCGGCGAGGGTTTCGAGGTCGTCTGCCTGGTGGCGGGCCAGGGAATCGGCGAGCCGGGCGAGGCCGGTGTCGATGTCTTCGCGGCGGCGTTCGATCAGGCCGTCGGTGTAGAGCGCGAGGACGGCGCCCTCGCGGAAGGCCGCGGCAGCCTGGATCCGGGGGACGTGTTGAGGGCGGGCACCCAGTGGCGGGTCGGTGGCCTGGTCCAGGAACTCGACGTTCCCGTCCCTCTGCAGGAGCGCCGGTGGGGGGTGGCCGGCGCTGCTGTAGGTGATGGTGTGGGTGTCCCAGTCGATGAAGGTCGTGGCCACGGTGGTGTTCTCGGCGCCGTCGATGGTGCGGGCGTACAGCCCGAGGACGTCCAGGGCGCGGGCCGGGCCTTCGGCGACGAGGGAGGCGGCGCTGAGGACGCTGCGCAGTTGTCCCATGACGCCGGCCGCGGACAGGCCATGGCCGACGACGTCGCCGACGGCGACGGCGATGCGGTCGCCGGGCAGGTCGACCAGGTCGTACCAGTCGCCGGCCACATTCAGCGCTTCGGCGGCGGGCCGGTAGCGTACGGCCGCCGGGTGGCGGCCGACCGGGCAGGGAGGGGGCAACATGGCTTCTTGCAAGGTCAGCGCGACTTCACGGGCGCGGATGAGTTCGGTGAGTTCGGTGACGTCCTCCACCCGGTGCACCAGCAGCGCCACCCGCCCGTCCGGGCCGAAGACGGGAACGTTGGTCAGGGTCCAATACCGCTCATGCCATACCCCAGGCTGGTCGGGGTCCTCCAAGTCGTAGCGCTGCAGGGCTATGGTGTCGCGCTCACCGGTATCCGCCACCCGGCGCAGTGACGCCAAAACTTTGCGTACGAAGGAGTACTTCTCGGGGCGGTCCAAGAACTCGGGGAGGTCCTCGAGCAGGAAGCGACCGACCCATTCCTCGCAGGTGGTGCGGCGCTGCTCGAGGTTACGGCGCGTGATGCGCAGGAACTCCGCGTTGACGTCCACGAAGATCAGCTGCGGGGTCAGCAACGCCACCGCCCCTGGGAGGGCCCGGAACACTGCCGCGTAGTCGACCGCCGGTTCTTCCATGATTTTCCTGCCTGCCACGCTGATGTCTGTCCTTTCACGATACGAGCGAGTAGTCACAGCTCGCCCCATGATGTGGCAGCGTTCCCACGCCGTCGGTGCGCCTTGTGTACGGATCACGCAGGGTGGAAGGCCGTCCCTGCCCGCCACCCGGCACCGGAACACCTACGCTCCGAGCGTGCCGGGGATACGAGGCTCAGGACGAGGGGACCTCGACGGTGGCGGCGCGGTCGGCGGAGTCTCAATGGGCGACGTCAAGCGCCCCTGGTGCGATCAGTGGCCGAAGAAGTGAAGGGGCGAGTCCCTGACCTGCGGACGTGTAATCGATCAACGCTGCGACCTGCGACTTAGCTGTCGACGGTTGTCAGCGTTGGTCGTCGTTGAGCACCCTCCGACGGCGCCGAGACGGCCCGCGAGGGCGCTCGGCTCGCCATGGCGTCCTTGTCACCACCTCCTGGTTCGGCACCGCCAGCAAAGACTTCGCCCAACGCACCGGCCGCATGGAACTCATCGACGGCCGCGGACTCAAAGCCCTCCTCAAAGAACACCTCGACATCGACGCCCTTATCGGCCTCCCCAAAATCCCCACCGGCTGGCACCCACAAGATCTCCGCTGACCAAATCAACGACACCACACGGCGTCCGAGGCCGGCGAAAGCGGGCTGCCCGATGCAAGTGCACGTCAAGATGGACGAAAGCGCGGCGGAAGTGGAACTGCGCGCGCTGTACGGATGGCTGGCACAGGAGCAGGCCGTGCGGACCACGGCGTCAATCGCCCTACTGGAAGACCGCGGCGAGGCCGGGGCGAGCGGGAGTGACCGGCATGCCGTATCCGACGACGGCGTTCAGCGGGCTGGTACCGGCCTTGAGCACGGCGCCCAGGGATTTCTCCCAGATGGTCGTGATCCCGCCGACCCGGTTTCCCTGGGACGGGTTGCTGTCGAGAGTCGCGCCGTTGTCGCCGACGTCCTCCTGCCACCAGACGATGAGTTCGTCGATGCGTGCGGCCGACGCGGGGTTCGACGCGCTGTCACGCACCAGATGATGGGCGCCGTAGATCTCCGGGGTCTCGCCGAGAATGATCTTCCCACCGGCCTCGACGAGCAGGTCGGCCGCCACACCGAGCGTGGGATTGGCGGTCAGTCCCGAATAGGCGTCACTGCCGCCGCACTGAAGCCCAGGGTCAGCTCTGCGAGCGGGATCGGTACTCGACGCGACTCCGTCACCTGCGCGACCAGATGCGAGATGTGTGCAAGCGCCGCGTTCACCGTCGCCGCGGTGCCGCCCAGTTCCTGAATCGTGAGCGTCTCGACCCCCGCGTCGTCGCCCGCGAGGAGATTCTCCGGCTGATTCACCTCGCAGCCGAGACTGATCACGAGGGTCGCTGCGACGTTGGCATGTCCGAGGTGCCCGCGCAGAGTCCGCCGCAGGATGTCGTCCCCCAAAGTGCCTTCCCCATGCCGCAGCCGAGGTCGTGCGGGAGCGCGATGATGCCGTCGAGGCCCCGTGTCCCCTTGTGCAGGTCGTCGACCCGCCGCGCGATCATCCGGGCCACTGTGGCGGAGCAGTTCACGGTCGGGACGACGTCGATGTAGTTCCGGGTCGCCGCGCGGCCGTCCACACGGCTGTATCCGAGGAAATGGTCTCGCGTGGGGGCCGCACCGGTCGGTTGCGTACGCGTCGGCGATGTGCTCGGTCGGGCTTCCTCCCACCGGCCGATTCCCAGGTTGTGCACGTGGACGTGCCTGCCCGCGGGGATGTCGGCCAGCGCCACGCCGATGATTTCGCCGTACTTGCGGACGGGAGCGCCCTTGGGAATGTCCCGCAGCGCGACCTTGTGGCCGGCGGTG
The DNA here is from genome assembly GCF_040298185.1 of Streptomyces sp. NPDC001634. NCBI lineage: Bacteria > Bacillati > Actinomycetota > Actinomycetes > Kitasatosporales > Streptomycetaceae > Streptomyces > Streptomyces sp. NPDC001634. The sequence continues at coordinate 29,298 of NZ_JBEOZU010000024.1, forward strand.
ATGTCCTCGACGGCCGATACCGTGCCGTCGGCCACCTCGATGGGCGTTCCCCGTGATATGTCCCCGAGGAGCATTCCGATGTCATCCAGGCCGGGACGGGGCACGAGCGGCCGGGCGGCGGCCGCTGTTCCCGGCCCCAGCGGATCACGGCGATCATTGGCCACGTCATCGACCGTAGGACGCCGACGCCGTCCAGGGGAAACACGGTTATCGACGGGGAATCCTCCGGAATACGAATGCCCCGTGCGGTCCTGGAGCCGGGTCGCGCATTCCGGGTCGATGAGCACCGAGTGGCAATCCCGTTGCCGGAGGGATGCATACACCGGCAGAGACACCCGGGAGCGGGCCTGTCAGGGCATGGTGCGCCCAGGTGCTCGGGTCCGGTCGGTTGCGGCCCCTGTACCGCTGACATGGTCAGGGGCGTACATGCTGGCGAGCAGGCGCAGGCGTTCCTCGGAGGGGCTGCCCGGCTGCGCGTGGTAGGTGACCAGCGTTTGCCCATCAGTGCCCGGGACCAGCAGCTTTTCGTAGTGCAGTTCCAGAGCGCCTGCCTGCGGGTGCTGGAGGAGGCTGGTGCCGGTGGTCTTGTGCTTGACGTCCTGCCGGGCCCAGAGAGTGCGGAAGCGCTCGCTGCGCAGGGAGAGCTCTCCGACGATCTCGACAAGACGCGGGTCTTCGATGTCCGCGCCGACGACCGAGCGCAGGTACGGAACGATCCGGGCGGTCATGTCCTCCCAGTCCCGGTGGAGTTCCCGCATCTCCCGCTCGAGGAACGCGGCCAGAATGCCGTTGCGCCCGGGCGCGTTGAACGGTGAGAGCACGATGGCGAGGCTGTTGGCGGCCAGGACGTCCATGTACTTGCCGTGGACGTACGCCGGGGTGAGTGGCCAGGAGTCGATGAGCGCGCGAATACCGTCGCCGACCTTTTCGGGCTTGCGGGGCCGCTTGCGCCGCGGGCTCTTGCGTGTGGCGATCTCCAGTAGGTAGGTCGTCGCCTCCTCGTCCAGCTGCAGGGCGCGGGCGATGCTGCGCAGAACCTGCTCCGAGGGGTTCTTGTCGCGGCCCTGCTCCAAGCGGTTGTAGTAATCGGAGCTGATCCCCGCGAGGAAGGCGACCTCCTCGCGGCGCAGCCCCGGGACGCGCCGGTGGCCCTGATCCCGGGCCTCGTCGGGTCGGACCAGCTCCCTGCGGGCGCGCAGATACCGGCCCAGTGCGTTGGCGTCTGCGGCGGCTGTCATCGTTCCAGCGTACGGGCGCGCTCCGGGCTCGTGAGTGGCCCTGTCAGTCCCAGTCTCAGCCCGTCCTGGTACGTCCCGCGCCATTCGGCGCAGGCTGCCGGTGCACGTTCGCAACGACCGGAGGAATGCTTCACATGTCTCAGCTCTTCACGACCCCGTACGACCGCGACAGCACCGCCACGGAGGTGATCGAAGGTGTGGACCTGTCAGGCAGGCGGGCGATCGTCACGGGGGCCGGCTCGGGCATCGGCGTGGAGACCGCCCGCGCTCTGGCGGCCAACGGCGCCGAGGTCACGCTCGCCGTCCGCCGTCCGGAGGCCGGCGAGCAGGTCGCGGCCGACCTGCGCGGGGCCACCGGGAACGAGGCGATCCACGTCACGCGCCTGGACGTGGCCGACCTGGAGTCGGTGCGGGCGTTCACGGCCGCCTGGCAGGGTCCGCTGCACATCCTGATCAACAACGCCGGCATCATGATGCCGCCGGAGCTCGAGCGGGGCATCGGCGGCCACGAGCAGCAGTTCGCCACCAACTACCTGGGGCACTTCGCCCTGGCCCTGGGGCTGCACCGCGCCCTCGCCGACGGTGACGGCGCGCGCCTGGTCTCGGTCTCCTCCAGCGGCCATCTCTTCTCCCCCGTCGTCTTCGACGACATCGACTTCCGCTTCCGCCCGTACGACGCACTCGCCGCCTACGGCCAGTCCAAGACCGCCGAGGTCCTCCTGGCCGTCGAGGCGCAGCGCCGCTGGTCCGGCGACGGCATCACGGCCAATTCTCTGCACCCCGGTGCGATCGCCACCAACCTCCAGCGCCACACCGGGGGCCTGCGGACCCCCGAGCCCTACCGCAAGACGATCGGGCAGGGCGCCGCAACCACCGTGTTCCTCGCCGCTTCCCCGCTGGTCGAAGGCGTCGGCGGCCGTTACTTCGAGGACATCAACGAAGCGCCCGTCGCCCACGCCCGGCCCACCGAATTCGGCGTCCCCGGCGTGGCCGCCTACGCGCTGGACCCGGAGAACGCCGAGCGCCTGTGGGAGCTGGCGAGCGACATCGTCCGCTGAGCACCACGGGATCCCCCCGTGCCTCACCTGAACCATTGAAAACAACGAAAGAAGGGAATGATGACGGCGACGATAAGAGGCCGCGCGGATAGGCGCGGTTGGGGACACCGGCAACAGGACGGGCACAGGTCCCGGTGACCATGGAGTTGCGACGCTCTGTGATCACTGGGGAGACCTGTGCCCGCGCTTCCATCATGGCTGACCGAACCGCTCTGGGACCAATTCGCCGCGCTGCTGCCCGAGAGGCCGGAGTACTGAGCTGCCCCGAGTTTTGTAGCGGCCGATCTTGTGTGTTTCAGGCTGCGTTCGGGTTGGTGATGGAGCGGTGGTAGGCCGCCTCGAACTCGAAGCCCGGTACTCCAGCCGGCCGCCACGGGGCGCGGCGTTGCGCCGCAGCTCCCGGGATACCGTCGATGGATCGCGACCGAGACGTCGCGCGGTCTCCCGGACTCCGATGCCCTGCGCTTTGAGGATCGCGATCTCTTCACGCTGTGAAAGGACAGGTACCGGCCGGACTGCGGAGCAAGATCCATTGGTGGCATGCCGCCACCGTGACGGAACCACCTGCAACCCGCCGCCTGGGATACGCCAACCGCAGCTGCCGCCTCCTCGGCGAGCAACCCCTTCGCGATCTCCCGCCAGAACTGACGTTCTACTTCCCGCCGAAGCGCCGGCGCACCCGGGGACTTCATCGGCGACCGTCCAGTGAGCGCCGCCATCCACCCTGCTGGCCTGCCCATCAACACCTCCGAGGACGAGGCGTTGCAACGACCGATTGAATCCGCCTTGTTTCCTACGGTCCATGTGAAGGACGGGCAGGATCAGGGGACAGTGCGGGAGCTTGAGCTCGACGTGGCGGAGACCGCAGGCGCTGCTGCGCGGGCTGTCGCCGTCACCGGGGCTCGTATCGGTGTCGCTGGACTCGGCCCGGTCGATCCCATCGCGAACTGGTCACTCCTGTCGGCTCCGAAGGCACTCTTCTCGCCGCAGGATGTCCGCAATACAGCGGCGACGGTCCGGGGCCGGCTGAGCATGATGATCGACGAGGCCGAGGCGGCCGCGGAGACGGCTGTGCCCGGGTTCGCCCCGTCTGAGCTGCATCCGGTCATCTGGACTGCGGCGGCGGCGCATTGGACGACCCATCAGTACCGGGTCGCGGTTCGTGAGGCGTCGGAGGCGCTGACCGTGCATTGGAAAACGCGCCTGGGCCGCCATGACGTGGACGACACCCCACTCTGGCAGCAGACTCTCTCGCCGGGTGAGCCTGAGCCTGGCAGGCCCAAGCTCGCGTGGCCTGGCGATCCCGCGGACAAGACGACCAAGAGCATGCGTGGTGGGCTGGAGCCGCTGGGCAAGGCGTTGAACAGCCTGGCGACCGGACTGAATCTCACGGTCAGAAACGTCACGACGCATACCCGTGACGAGTTGAGCGAGCAGAAAGGCATGGAACGCCTGGCCGCCTACAGCTACTTCGCTCGTCTCCTCGACAAGTGCGAAGTCCGCCGCGTCGACGAAGCGCCCCAGACCACCTGAGCTGCCTCAAGCCGTCGGTCAGATCCCCCGATGGATGACGCCAACTGGTAGGCGGGGCCTGGCTCGTTCGGGTCGGCTGCGTCTGCCTTCCTGCTCGTCACGGCGTGGCGAGGGGTGTTCTAGCCGGCGGCGGCCTGGCCGTCTTCGTCCTCGGGGTTGTGGCGTTGCTCTGGTGAGGGAGGCAGAGGCTCTTCGTGCCACATGGCGTCGTACGTGCTCTGCGCGTGCTCGTTGATCACGATGGTCTCGAGGAGGGCGCGGTCGATGCGCTCCGTGCCGGTGAGCACCGCGTCGGCCGCCGCTTCGCGGATGAGTTCCGCCAGGGAGCTGATGTTGCCTCCGGTGCGGCGGTACAGGTACTTCCACTCGCCGACGAGGGTGCCGTGCTGGTGTTTGTACAGGACGAGGGCTTCTTCCATCGCGGTGATGACGGAGACCCAGTCCTCCTTCTCTGCCCTGGTCCGGATGCCGTAGGGGGTCATGTGGAGCAGGAGGTTGCGGCCGGCGGTCTGGGTGGCGCGGCGGCCGCCGGTGCCTTCGAGGAAGAGGCCGGAGTGCTTGAGGTCGACGCCGGTGTAGATGAAGGTGGCCGCGGTGTGGTTCGCGATGTGCTTGAGGTGGTCGTTGACGACCTTGCCCTCCTTGAGGGAGAGGTCCATGAAGTGGGCGTCATCGATGATCACGAGTTCGACGCCGACGCGGCGCATGTTCTCCAGGACGAGGCGGGTGATGTCGCTCTTGGTGGCACCGGTGCGGTAGTGCTGGCCGAGGTACTCGGCGAGCGCGATGGACAGGTCCTTCGGCGTGGCCTGGGAGGGGATGTTGACGTAGACGACGGGCGTGTAGTCGATCACCCGCCCGTCGACGATGTACTTCTTGTCGTAGCGGTCGGGATGGTTCAGCCGCAGTTCGTGCTCGAAGTCGTAGGCGAACGTCTTGACCAGGGTGGACTTGCCGAGGGTGGCGGGACCGTCGAGGACGATGCCGCGTCGGGCGCCGGCCGGCTGGAAACTGTTGGTCATCATCCGGCGGCGGATCTGGTGGTGGATGGACTTCATCTGGCTGGTGCGGACGATGACCAGGGCGCTGTGGTGGGCCACCCGGGCCGCGTTGTGCCGGCGTTGTTCTTCGGTGCTGAGCTGCTCATAGGCCTCCAGCGGCAGCAGGACCGGCTTCGGCGGGAGAACGTAGTCGAGGTATTCGCGCCATTCCTCCTTGGTCCGGGGTTCGGACAGGCCGGGATGCTTGAAGTCGCCTGCTCCGTAGGCCTCTTCGGGCTGCTCTTCGGGCTGCTCTTCGGACTGCTCTTCGGGCTGCTCTTCGGGCTGCTCTTCGGGCTGCTCTTCGGGCTGCTCTTCGGGCTGCTCGTCGGACGGGTCGGGGGTAGTCACGGGGTCAGCCCTCCTGGCTGGTTCGGGGACTCCAGACCTCGGCGGGCTGGACGGCGTGCGGGTTGAAGTCGTCGTCCTCGCCGGACAGGTCGGGAACGGCGTGAAGGGCGGGAACGGTCGGCTTCGCGGCCGGTGGAACGGGACGCGGTGGTGGCGCGGGGGCCGCCGGGGTGGAGCGTGCTTCGTCCTGGGCCTGGGCGTCGGCGCGGTGCCGGTCACGGGTATGGCGCTTGCGGTCGGTCCTGGTCCACGTCTCGGGAGCGTCGATACGGTTTTGCAGGTCCCGCAGGGCTTCGGCGATCTGCTCCTGGTACTCCTTGTCCTTCGGGTCGCCGCCGCGCAGTTCGACCAGGCGTTTGGCCTCCCGCAGGGTGATGTCGGTGAAGGGCTGCAGGTCGCTGAGAGCCTTGGTCCATCCCAACGTGTGCCAGGTGTTGTCACGGGGGTTGTGGAAGTAGGCGTGCAGCAGGTTGCGCGGGTCGTAGCGGATGGGCCAGAGCCCGTTGTCGTAGGGCGACTTGGCCCGGCGGAACTGGTACAGCACCGGGGCGTCGTAGACCAGGTAGTTGAGTTCGACACCGTAGGGGTTGATGACGCGGCCGTTGTCGGCGATGGGCAGCAGTTCGTAGTAGAGGTTGGGATCTCTGGGGCAGTCGACGAAGCCGGCCGAGCCGAGCGCCATGGCGTACGCCTCGTTGGGTGAGACGTGCAGGTCGGGGAAACCGTGCAGGTGCAGCCCTCGGTGGTGCTGGTTCTGGTAGACCGCGATGACGTATTCGGCGAAAAACTCGGCGATCTCGTCCAGAGTCCAGCGGGCCTGCTGCTCGACGTTCTTGCCGCGGTGGGCGACGTTGAAGCCCTTGTACCCGGCGACGTGCATGGAGAACTGCTCACGGATCGTCAAGAACAGCCGCTCGACCTGGGGTTTGTCGGTTGCTTTGAGTTTGCGGGCGTCCTGCGGGTCGATCTTCCATGTGCGGCAGGCGCGCTTGACGACATCGGACTTGTACGGTTTGCCGTGGTCGTAGAGGAGGGTCTCGGGGTAGACGATGGGCCGGGCGGCGGCTTCGGCGAGGCGTTCGTCGACGCTGAGGTGGCGCTCGTAGGGGATGCGCAGCATCTGGTAGCGCAGGGCGTCGGCCCACTTCGGGCGCATCGGTTCGGGCGTCATGACGTCGGCGAGCAGCAGGCCGATGTCGATGGCCTTGGTGCCCAGCGGGGTGAGCCGCCAGGCGAGGATGGAGCGGGTGGCGACGTCGATGGCGACGGTGAGTTCGATGTTGTAGGTGTCGTTCGTCGCCGGGTCGTAGGCCAGGACGTCGAGCGGGGTGGTGTCGAGCATGACGACTTGGCCGGGCCGGTGGGCGATGACGTGGCCGAAGGTCCGGTCGGGCTGGCCTGCGTCCGAGATCCGCTGGTAGGCGGGGTCGGAGGGGCTGCGGTGCAGCAGGAGTTTGACCACGCGGCGGAACGTGTCCGGTTTGGGCAGCGGGACGGCGCCGGTGCCGTGGTCTGCGTCCAGCCGGTTCTGGCAGCGACGCCTAAAGCGGGTGGAGACGCTGGAGGAGCTGTCGAGGCGCTCGACGGCGGCCTGTTCGCGGATCGCGGTGATCACCCGTTCGTCGATGTTGCGCAGCGGGTTCTTCAGCCGGGCTTTGCGGCCGTCGACCAGCCCCCACAGGCCCTTCTCCTTCCACGCCTCGATCAGCTGCCAAACGCGGCGCTCGGTCAGGCGCAGCTCGCCGGCCTTGGTCACGACGCGCTCGGTCAGAGGGAGGCCGGGGTCGTATTGCGGGCGGGGTTCACCGGGTGCGGCGTCGAACTCTGAGCCCGAGCGGTAGCCGGTAGTGGCCTCCTGCAGCTGGGCTTCGAGTTCCAGGGCGTCGTCACGAGCCTTCTCGTCCTTCAGGGTCGCCAGCACACCGCCGGGGTCCAGGCCTGCGGCGGTGTTGTCGACGGTCTCGGGCGGGGCGGCCAGGGCGCGGAAGGAGGGATCGGTCAGCAGGACGCTGAGCATGATCGTCTGATGGTGTCCGGAGATCGAGCGCAGCCGCACAAGTGCACCGGTGAGGCCGGTGACCTGGTGCTGTTCCTCCTCGAACTCGATCCAGTCTTCGGCTGCGATGCGGTAGCGCTGGTCCATCAGGTGTGCTCCGGGTCGGGTGCGGCCCACACGATGGTGTGGTCGCGCAGTGGGCGGGTGACGTCGAACAGCAGTCGGTGGTGCCACATGAGGTGGTAGGTGACGGCCCGCTCGATGTCCGGCTCGGGCCACAGGGACAGCAGTTCGGCGATGCTGAGGGGCTGCAGGGCGCGGAAGAGCAGGACGTGAGCGACGGGGGCTGCGGCGTTCAGGGGTCTGCGGTAGCCAGCGAGCCATTCGACGGTGGCCCACAGTTGTGGATCCGGCTCGCCCACCATCTGGTAGTCCCAGCCGAGCTGCCGGCAGGCGGCCTGAGTCCGGGCGGCTTGGAGGCGTACTCGGGGCTTGTCGATCTGTTCGGGGTTCTTGACGTCCAGCAGCAGGACGGAGCCGTCGGTGCGGCGGACGAACAGGTCGGGGTAGTGGCTCCACGTCCTGTCGCCGTCGGTGCCTTCGAAGATGAACGGCTGGGCCGAGAAGCAGGCGACCTTCGCGTCGAAGTCGAGGAGTTTCATCCAGCGGGCTTCCAGGTAGCTCTCGTAGTCCAGCATGGTGTCGCTGCTGGCCGCCCAGTAGGAGCCGGGAGTGTGCTGCTGGCCTTCGTACGTGGGGAAGTCGCGGGCGGGCAGGCAAGTCTCGAAGCGCATGTCGTGGGCCTGGTCGGCGGGCAGCAGGCGCTCAGTGCCGCCAGCGTCGTAGAAGTGCAAGTAGAGCTGATGGGAGGCTTGCCGCAGCGGCCGCAGGGTCTGTGGTCTTCTCGGGGTCATGCCCCTCCTGTCGCATCTGGCACGTCGTGCTGAAGGAGGCTGTGCCCGAAGGAAGTCAGGCAGGCGGTGACAGGGGCGGGGATCCAGGCGTCGAAGCGTCGCCAGCCCTCCCGCACTGACTCGGTGCTCGTCTGCGGCCACAACTCGGCGGCGTAGGCGGGCGCTTCGCGTACATCACCTCCGGTGAAGTGCTGCCACACCCAAGCTGCGGCGTGACGCCGCCGCTGAAGGGTGACGTCGTGCTCCAGCGGCCGGCACACCGGATACAGGACGGCGTGCGGCACCGCGGTCAGCGCAGCCAGCGTCTCCCGCCGGGCGGCGTAGTCGACCCAGCCCCGCTCCTTCATGCGTGCGCCGAGCCGTTCGATGTCCGCCCAGAAGGCCCGCGGGTCACTGATGCGCTGGACGAGGGTGTTGGTTACGCGGGCTGCCCGCTGGGGGTTCATGTTCAAGTCGGCGGCGGCCCGCGGCCAGCTCGCCGCGCCCCCGAGCCGCACCAGCGCCACGGCGGCCAGGCGTCGGCCGCTGACCGGGGCGGTGCCGGGCAGGTGAGAGGCGATCAGGTCGGTGTAGTCACCGGCGTCGACCAGATGCGGCACATGCCGGGCTGTGATCCGCATCCGGGGTGCGGGGCGCAGGGCCAGGGCGCCGGCGACCCGCGAGGAGGGCGACCGGGCCGCTCGGACCAGCGCGTCCAGACACGCCGGAGGGGACAGGGGCCGCAGCGGGTCGCTCTTGCCGGGGTCGCGGCGCTGGCTCGCCGCGCGCCGTGTCCAGTCGGCCAGCGCCTGCCCGGCGGCCTTGCGGTCACGGGCGAACAGCACCGTGGCGCTCAGTGCGAGCACGCTCGCGGCGTGAGCCGCGCTGGCAGGGCTGGCCCCCAGCTGGGTCCCCGCGCCTCCCTGCCGTGCCCGCTCGCGCACCCACAGGTCGGCTAAGAAGGCCTCCGCCAGGCCCTCGGCTTCGGATAAGGCGGCGCAAGAGGAGAGGTCGTCGGCGGAGGCGACCAGACGGATCACCGCCGTCGTGAACTGCAGCGCGGCGAAGAACTCGGCCGGTTCCACCGTTTCACCGGCGACCTGGGCCTCGCTGCCGTCGGCGACGGCCAGCACGCGCTGCTGCAGGTCAGCGAGCGCGGCGGGCATCGGCGCCGCGGGCAGGTCCTGGAGCCGCTGCTCGCACAGTCCGGCTTGACGCTGCCGTTGCGCCGGGCGCCGGTTGCAGCACCGCGCGGGGTCGGTCACCGTCTGGCGGGTGATCAGACCGCGGGGGTGGCCGTTGTGGCCGCGGCCCACCCGCGCCCCGCAGCGGCGGCACTTATCCACTAACAGCACCCGGTGCACCGGGCAGACTGCGGCGATGCCCAGACGCCACCACAACGGCCACACCGGCCGCTCGGCCAGGCACTTCGGGCAGGCGCGGCTGGAGGTGAACAGCGCCCACTCACGGCGCACCACCGGCGCCAGCGAGGAGTCCACCGCCGGATTCCACCCGGCGAAGTCCAGCACCGTCCCGCGGTAGCGGGTCAACTGCATGGCCTGCAGGGTGCGCGCGTCCAGCCCCGTGGCCGCCTCGGCCCCGGCAAGGCTACGGCGCGTCAGCGCAATGCCGAACAACGGCGGCCATACCCCTGAGCCTGGCCGGCACTCCAGCCCGATGGCCTGCGCGGCACGCCCCGGGGAGAGCTCCCAGTCCACCGATGCTCTCGCCAGCCAGGACGCGAACGACTCACCGGCCTGCGGCACCAGCACCGCGGGCAGCCGCCGCGGCCGTCCGCCCTCCCGCACGCACCCCTCCACACCCACCGTTTGTAGGAGATCTCCTACAAACCTGGGACCGTACTACGGTTTCCTCTGTGGCGAACAGCGATTCCGGCCGTATCCCGGCCCAGCGGCTGGCCTTCGCGGCCCGGTTGCGGGCCCTGCGCCGGCGCGCGGGACTGACCCAGACCGCGGCGGCCCAGGCGGCGGGTATGGACCGCTCCTTCTACGCGGAGGTCGAGGCCGCCGTCCACAGCGTGTCCGTCGACCGGATCCCGGCCCTCGCCCAGGCCCTGAGCGTCCAGCCGTACGAGCTGTTCCAGGACCACGACGAGGAGTAGAACTCACGTGCCCACGCAGGTCAGTTACCGAAGCATCCCCTGGGGGCTGCCCAGGCGGCTGCCGGTGGTCCCGCTGCCCTTGGCCGGGGAGTCCTTCTTCAGCTGGGTCGACCACCTCGCCCACACCTACGAGGTCCACCGCGGCCCGATGATGCACACGCTGGGCCTGATACAGACCGCGCCGCAATGGGCCGCGCGGGATCTGATCCGCTACACGATGCAGCTGCCTGCGCAGGCATCCCGGGTCGTGGGAACGGCGACGGGCCTGACCACCCGGGAACTCGCCTTGATGACACTCGAGGACATCGGGCCCCCCTACGCCGGCATCTCAGCGTCCCGTATGCCGAAGGAGACCTGGGCGTTCTGCCCGAAGTGCCTGGCCCCCGGGGGCCGCTGGCCGCTGTGGTGGTACGAGCCGTGGGCCGTGGCCTGTCCGGTGCACCTGTGCTACCTGGTCTCCTTCTGCCCCCGCTGCGACACTCCGTTCACGCCGGAAAGGACCAGCTCACGCTGGGGCTCCGCAGTGCGGTGCAGGGGCTTTCGCGACCCCTACCTCCGCCTCCTGCCTCCGGGCACGCGCCGCGAGCACTGCGGCATGACCCTGTCGGAGATCGACACCACGCCGGTCAGCGATCCCGTCGTACTCGATGCCGTGAACCAGCTGCGGCACGGTCTCACCTCCCGCGGCCGGCCCCGCTCGTGGCTGCGCACCTACCACGTACTGAACGCGCTCTTCGACCGGCCTGTCTTCGAAGTCCGCTCCTTCGACAGCCCGGATCCCGTCCTGCAGCGCCGCTACTCACCCCAGCGCATCACCGCTCCGGGCTACGTGGTCGACTCCAGCGGGTTCCTGGAGCCCGGCCGCACGCTCTCCGACGGCACCCACTTGTCCTACCGCGACCCGATCACCAGAGCCTGCAGGCTCAGCGTGCTCGGGAAAATCCTGGGCTCTCACGACATGAGCGCCACCGCCCAAGAGCTGCTGGAGATACGCAGCCGCGTCAGGATGCGCCGCTACCTGACTGCGTACCGGTCACCCGATCCACGAGCTGCCAGTGTCCGGCTGCACCGCTTCCTCGACGATGTCTTCGGCCCCGGCGAGTTCGCCACGCTCAAGCGGTCCCGACGGACACTGACACCCGAGCACCATCCCGGCCCCTCCAGCAACAACTTCATATCGCGAAGACCCTTCCGCTCCCGGCGACCGCTGCGCCTGCCGCCGTCCCGGATCGACCAGACCGAACAGGATCCCCATGCCGCAGCCGCACCCGACAGGTGAGGACGGCCCTCAGCCAGCACGGACGACGCCCCGCAGGCTGCCCGTCGTCCCGCTTCCGCAGCCCTGCGAATCACTGTTCAGCTGGGTCGATCACCTGGCCGCTGAATATAAGACGGACCGTACCCAGACCATGGCCCGGCTCGGACTGGAGCCAGCGACCGCGCACGCAGCCCGGCTTGCCCGCTACACCGCCGAACTCCCCCTCGCCTCCGCACTCCCGCTGCTCGCCGCAACCGGCCTCGACCCCCAGCAGCTGCGTGCCATGACTCTCTTCGGCATCGTCAAACGCAGCGAGGGCAGGGCGCCACGCCATCCCGACTTCCGCTGGGCCCCGGAAGAGACCTGGGCATTCTGCCCCCAGTGCCTGAAACCTCCAGAGCGATGGCCCCTGTGGTGGTACCACTCCTGGGCGGTGATGTGCCCCACACATGACTGCTACACCGCGTCCTACTGCCCGGACTGCGGCTCACCGTTCTCCCCCTCCCTCCTGCGCGGCGACGCCCCGGGCACATGCCCCGGATTCCTGCGGCGCGACGACAACGCTCTCGCGCCGCCTGGCCGGCGCCGCGCCAAGCGCAAACGCTGTGGCCGGCCCCTGTGGGAGATCGAAACGCCGCCCGTCACCGACCCCGCCCTGCGCTCCATCCATCAACGCCTGGTCCGGCTCGACGCCGAGGACACGGCCGCTCACCCCGACCTTGAACAGTGGTACGACGACCTGCGGACCTTGAGGATCCTCCTCGAAGAACCTCACGCGCTGCGTGTCCAGGTCTTCACCAGCACCGACCCGGCCCTCCGGCAGCGCTTCGACGGCGACGAAGTCTCCATGCGCTGGGACCACTTTGACGACGCCGACTGCCTCGTCGGCTGGCAGCGCTCCGACTGCGGCTTCCTCTACCCCTGGCGCCGCACGTCACCGAGCAGCTCCAGACAGCAACGCGATCCGGTCACCGCGGCCGCCAAGCTCACCGTCATCAGCGAGGTCCTCGACAGCCCGGACCCTGCCGCTGCCGCCCGACGCGTCTTCCGCACCCCTTCCCCAGCGACACTCCGCGATTTCGGCCACAGCCTGCCCCCGTACATGCACCGGGCCAGCACCCACCTGCACGAACTCCTCAGCCAGGCCCTCGACGAGCATGCCTTCGCCGAACTCTCTGATGCCTGACCGCTCCCGCAGGCGGACCAGCGATCAGGGACGATCAGGCACGCCCTCTGGGGACGACGGAAGCCGCTTGCCCCGGGCGGAGGAAACCCGAGAAGTCCGTCGAGGCAAGATGATCACGAGTGCCCTGTCACACATCCCCCGTTGGCATTCGGTCCCAGACGGACGTCCGCGGCGGAGACCCGACGAGATGACATATTCGAACTGACATGCGATGATGATCGTGGTTTCAAAAACGCCACCTCGAATGAGGTATGGTTTTTGAAACCCACGGTTGTCTGGAGGGGCTGTGCAGAACCTGGATCCCGAGTGGTGCGTGCAGCGGCTCGCGCAGCTCGACTTCTCGAATGACCTCTTCCATGGGGCGCTCGACCTGGCGGCGGCCGATGTCCGCAATTGCACCGACTTCGACGCGCCGGCCATGGCCGGGTTCACGTTCTGGAGCCGCACCAACCGGTACCTCGCCGAGACGCTTCACCCGGACGGGTGGGGCCACACTTCGCGGGACAGCATCCTCCGGATGATCCACCCCAGCATGAGTCACGCGGTCACGGCGATCAGCGCCCAGGGAGGCGTCGGCGATCTGAATGCCCGGGTGAAGTCGAAGAACCCGAAGGGTCCTGCCATGGCCCGCCTGGTGGAGAGGAATGGCCAGTTCGCGTTCCTCAGCCACGACGAGGTGCTGTACGGCCGTGAGCTCGACCAGATCCCGACGTGGTGCCTGCTCTACAAGTGGGACAAGGGAGTGATCTCCGCCGAGCTGTCCCTGCCGATCAAGATGAACGGGAAGTTCGTCGATGAGTGGCAGGAGCGCATCCCTCTGGTGCTGCCCGACCTGGGCGACCCCGGTGCGGACATCGCGCTGCTGGACGATCCGGGCGACGACAGCGGCCCGGACGTTGTCGTGGAGCTGCTGGGGGGCTGACCGGAATGTAGAAGTGCGGACGTGGGAGCTGAGGAAAGTGTTCACCCCTGAACGGCTGGTCCTTGCCCGTAAGAGGCGACGGATGACGTTGGCCGAGCTGGCCCGTCGGTCTGGGTTCTCGGCGCAGAGCATCACTGCGTTCGAGAACCACCGCAGACCGCCGTCGCCGGAGACGCTTTCCTCCCTCGCGGCCGCGCTTCACTACCCGGTCGCGTTCTTCGAGGCTCCTCCGCCGGCTCAACTGCAGCTGGACGCGGTCAGCTTCAGGGCGCCGTCGAAAATGACAGCCTCGGAGCGTGACAGCGCGCTGAGCTCAGGGGCCGTGGCCGTGGCGCTCAACACCTGGCTGACAGGGTTGTTCAAACTGCCGAGGCCGAACGTGCCGACCTATCCCCATCTGAAGCCGGAGGCAGCGGCCGAGCAGGTGCGCGCCGCGTGGGGCCTGGGGGAGGCGCCCGTCCCCAACACGGTGCACCTACTGGAGGCCAACGGTGTGCGTGTGTTCTCCCTGCCGTCGGACTGCCTGGACATCGACGCTTTTTCGACCATCAACGCGGGCACCCCTTACGTCTTCCTGAACACCCGCAAGACCGGGGAACGGGGCCGCTTCGATGCCGCCCACGAGCTCGGGCATCTCGTACTGCACTGTGAGCACCGCATCCCCCACGGGCGGGACTCCGAGGGCGAGGCCAACGACTTCGCCTCCGCCTTCCTCATGCCGCGGGCCGGGATCCTCGCCCAGAGGCTCAACAACGCCTCTCTCGACCGGATACTGAGCGCCAAGCGCAAGTGGGGCGTGTCGGCCATGGCCCTGACCTACCGGCTGCGCAAGCTCGAGCTGCTCTCCGAATGGCGCTACACCCAGACCGTCAAGGAGCTCGCGCGCAGGGGATACCGCCGTGACGAGCCGGGCTCTTCCCTTGTCCGCGAGAGCAGCCAGTTGCTCGCAAAGGTGTTCGAGGCGCTGCGCCAGCCCTTGAGTATGTCGCCGGCAGATGTCGCGGCTGAGTTGAACATCTATCCTGAGGAACTCAATGAGTACGTCTTCGGCTTGGTCCCTATCGGCGTCGACGGAGGCGGCAGGCAGTCGGCGCCCGTGCGGCCCGACCTGCGGTTGATCAAGGGGTAGCTGGCGCGGCTAACCGCCGCAGGCATGACAATGATCCGCTCACAACCGGCCTGCCCGCAGGGGCCGCAGGTCGGGACTTCCCGGAAAGACGTGACGCATGAAGGTCCTGGGTGTGGCTGTCTCAGCAGGCGCGATCCACTACGGAGCACTCACTGCCGCCCAGGGCACGCAGGACATATCTCACCCGCCAGGGGCCCCGGAACGCCTGGTGCCCGCGCTCGGCCTGACGGGAGCTCAGCGACTTGGGGACACCCACCAGAGGATCGCCCAGGAGATCCGTGTGTTGCAGCCCGACGCCGTGATCATCGTGGCGACCCGCAGGAAGAACCAGTGGGTGTACCGCGAAGCATTCGACCGCATCTCGCTGATCTCGGCACTCATGCTGTCCTGCGTGGAGCAGGGGGTCACATGCGAAGAGTGGAGCACGGAGCGGATCGGTAAGCTCGTCGGCGTCCCTGCGCCCAAGCTGGCCTCGTTCGACTGCAAAGAGGCCGGGTTCGCTCAGCTCCCCCTGTACTGGGCGGCCGGGCGCGTGCAGGCGTTCGCCGCGGCCAAGGCCTACGTCGTCGAGATGTCCAGCGAGAGCAGCGAAGGATAAGGGCAGTGAACGAGCGCGAGAGACCGCTCATCCTGGACTACGAGTGCCTCCACAGCATGCCGGGCGGCCTGCGTGAGGTGCGCGTGTGGCTGGATCCGGTCCTGGAGACGTGGCTGGTCGGCAAACGCATTGACCTGTCCGAAGTCCAGGGCGCGGACCTGGTGGAGCCCCGGGTCATGGAGATGATCAACCACCCGAACGTGGTGAAGGTGCGTTCGGTCGCGAGCATCCCCAGTTACAAAGCGCCCATGCAGGTAGTCGAAGTGTTCATGCCCTACTACGAGAAAGGCAGCATCACCGACGCGATGCTCGAGGGCGAGCACTTCACAGCAGCCCAGTCGCTGCGCATCATCCGCGCGGCCCTGCAAGGCCTGGCCGAGATGCATGAGCGGTACAAGATCCTTCACCGCGACGTGAAGAGCCCGAACCTGTTCCTCACCGGCGACGCCGACACGGTAAAGATCGGCGACCTGGGCCTGGCCGGTGCCATGGACGACACAGGCAGAGCTCCCTGTGTAAACGCGCCTCACCTGTACGCTCCGCCCGAACTGTTGACCGGAGAGGCACTGACCCGGTCCTCCGACCTGTACTCCCTCGGCGTGGTCCTTCTCGAACTGCTCCGGGGGAGATTCGACTATGCCTCGTACACGACCACTGACGTGGTCGACGCACTCCTGGCCGGCCAGCCACCTTTGCGCAAAGAGGACACGGTCCTGCCCGCATGGGTGTGCAAGTCGCTGCGGAAGCTCGTCCAGAAAGCCACCGACCCCAACCCGGCCCGCCGCTTCCAGACGGCCCGGGAGATGAGCGACCAGATCGCCAAGATCCGCATCGCGGACTGGCAGGAGACCGAGGAACAGACCTGGGAGGCGCCATTCCTCCGCAACCCGAAGACCCGCGTGCGCATCACAGCGAAACCCTCCAAAGAGGGAGGGATCATCCTGACCACGCACCGCAAGAAGACGCTCTCATGGCGCCGACTGGGAAAGGATGCAACGGTCCCCAGCTTGGATCACAGCGCCGCGCTGGCCGTCTTCGAGAGCGCCAACAGTCTGGCCGTCAGCTGACGCACAGCGAACTCCACAACCTGCCCCTCCTGTGGTGACAGGTCCCTGTCGGCCATAGCCTCGGCGAAGTCGGCCGTCTCGTACCTCGCCGCGTTTCCCGCACCGACAGGCACCAGCGCGCCCGAACGCGCGAGTTCCCAGATCTCGGCCCGCACGCGCCGCGCATCAACGCCCCCTTGCCCGATCATCGGAGCAAGCACCTCACGCCACGTTTCGGCGTGCTCGCCAGGCGAGCCTGCCCAGAGCTGCTCCACAAGGACTTCGGCCGCCCACGCATGCCTCGGCAGAGAACGCTCCGGTAGACGGGCAATGCACGCCACGAGCAGAGCGCCTTGAGGCGAGAGCGCTTCCACAGCTGGCTCCTCCTCAATAGCAGCGGCGTTACTCAGTCAACAGTCTGCAGAGGACTTGTCCTTTCAGCGTGCCGGACAGGCTACAGACACGCAAGACTCACCGTCATGACTTATTGCACACTTGTTCGATTTTGATCGGGTTGAGTCCGTCACGGCAAGGCTGGACGCATTAGCCCTTGACTGCGCCGGCGAGCACAGTCGCCACAGCTGACGCCAACAGACTCTGTCCGTCTGCCCCGCCCGTTGCTGCCGCCGATCACCGGACACGGCGCTTCGACGGCAGGAGGCTGAAGCGCGGCACCGGGGGGGCGGAGCGCGTCGTGGTGCTGCAGCGGCGCTGGGTATCAGCGCAGGTTGGTGAGCCAGGTGACCTTGGCTGCCTGCGCAATCTTCTCGTTCACCAGGGTCTCGGTCCGCCGGTCCCACGCGGGGCCGGTAGTGGCCATGACGAACTCGTCCGCGCTGAGATCGTCGATCAGGCCCTTGAGGGCGGCGCAACGCCGCGCTTCCTCGCGTTTCGTCGGCTCGAGTCGATCGCTGATCTTGGCCTCGCCGATGACGATCCGGCCGTCGACGATGGCCCAGAGGTCGACCTCCAGGTCCGGGTAGCCGTCCCGGCGGACGACCGCCTCGGGCATGTGCTGGAAGGAGTGCGCCGGCTCCGCGAGCGCCGCGAGAGCGAGGATCGGCACATGAATGTTCGAGCGCAGGCCCTGGTAGGCGACCTCATCGAGGCCGTAGTACCACTGCGGCTCCAACTCCTGCCCCTTCCAGGCCGACCGGACGATCGGGTTGTGCTGCCGGCAGCGCTGGCAGCGGAAATGCGATCCGATGTCCTCCAGCCGGTAGAAGCCGGTGCCGACACACTGCCCGCAGGTCAACAGCAGGCCCCGCGTCGCGATGGACCGCTGCAGGTAACCATCCAGCAGCTGCCGGGCACTCTCCTCGCTCCCGCCGGTCATCATGCGGACATCGGCGAGCGTGAGGTACTTGCGGTCCTGGTAGACCCGCCCGGGCTCTTTCCCGGCGGAGATCCACCCGGACAGCAGGTTCGCGGCAGGACCCTCCTTGAGATCGGCGGCCAGGGCCGCGAAGTCTCCCCACAGTTCGATCATGCGACGGGTGTAACGGCCCTTGTCGGACTCCTCCAGGGTGACGCCCGCCCCCGCAAGGAGGGTGCTGAACACCTGACGGGCTGTCGGAACCCGCAGCCGTACCTGGACCAGAAGTTGGGCCAGGGACGTCCCGGTGACGGTGAAGATCCGGCCGTGGGAGTCGATGCTGATACCGGATGTGCTGGAGCGGACTCCCCACGAGGTGCCGTCGGCGGTGATCACGTCGTTCAGGGCCCACCGGGCAGGAAGGACGGCTTTGGGGTCCAGGACGTCCACCTGCCACCGGCAGGAGTCCGGCTGGACCCCGACCGCCTCGCTGGGCAGCGGGATCTCGACCTTCCGTGCCTGGTCGGTCCCAAGGAACGGCTCGTGCAAGGTGTCGCCGACGTGCGCCTTGTCGAGAAGGTGGAGGCGGCGGCGCACCGGCAGATCCGACGGGGCACAGACACGCACGTCCAAACGGCCTGGGGAGCCGGAGGCGGCCATCCGCCCCCACGGCGTGGCCAGCAGCCGGTCACGGACTTCGTGCAGCTGGTCCTCATCGAGAGTGAGTGATGACAGCAGGACCGGACGGGCGGAGACCGGCGGCACCGCAAGGTCGTACAGGAGCCGCATCAACTCGGTATACAGCTCCAGGCTGAGATCTGCGGTGTCCGGGCCGACCGGCAGCCAGTGCGCATCCCCCACCACACGCTGGCGGGTGTAGGCGTAGCAGAAGTCCTCGGCGCCGTCCCCGCAGATCACCACCAACGGCTCGCTGTCCGCGTCCGCGTCGAACGTGGTGAACCAGGAGCAGCCCAGCCGGGACTGCGCCAGCGGCATATCGTCCAGGAACTCCTGCTCGGTGAAACCGACGCCGGTCTCAGGCCGGCCCGTCCACGCGTACCGCAGCACCTGGACCAGGTCCTCCCGGTCCACCGGCACGGTGGCGTGGTCCACCTCGCCGCGCTCTCGCAGCCGCGCCAGATGCCCCGGCGCCACCAGGCCGGCGCGCGCGGCAACGAGCAGCTGCACCGCAGGCGGCAGCCCGTCCACGTCGAGGCCGGTGATGCGCTCGGGCTGAAACGTCAACCCGCACATGTCCACCAGCCGGTGCGGCGGCGCCTCGTCCGCCCGGAACTCCGCTGTTACCGCGACCTGTGCCGACGCCAGCGGAGCCATGCGCCGCCGGATACGGTCCCCCAGCTCCTGCGGCGCCACCCTCCCCGCGCCCCCGGACGACAGGAGCTGAGGCTCTAGCATCCGCCGGGCCTGGGCTTCGTCAACGTCGTTCTCCCGGGCCCACCCTTCCACGATCGAGGCGAGCTGCGCCTCGTACGCCTGAGGGTCCGACATCTGCAGGCCCCGCCCTGTCCGGGCGAACACCGCCCAGTGATCCGCGTCGAAAGCCTCCGCGAGCCTCCAGAACGGCTCCGCGACCTCCCACTCGGGCGAGCAAGCGATCAGACCGTGGCCGTCACCACCCCACGTGCGCGCATAGCACTCCACCATCCGCAGTACATCCGCCCGCCAGTCCCCGCCCGAACACAGCAGAGTCAGGGCACGCGGGGGCCGCACATTGCGCTGCACCAGCCGATAGCCCAACGCGTTCACTTCAGCCATCCCCGCCCCATGTGCTGCCCGTGACCACGTCGGACCGACGCAGATCCGTTGTGTGACGTGGCGTCTCCACACTCCCGCGCCCCGGAAATGCGCCATTTCAACGTATCAGCGGTCATGGCACGGGGGCTGCTGAGCTCAGTCGGCGCCTTCACCCGATCACGCGGCAGGGCGGCGCGGTGCGAGCGCGCGCAGATCCTCCATGTTGGTGCAGAAGTCTTCGTCAGGAGCGATCCAGTCGGTTTCCGATCGGCCACCGTCGGCGGTACGGATCCGAGCCTGGAGGTCGGCCAGCTCGCCCGGCAGGTCCCGCAGTCGCGTGACGACGCGAGTGCCGTTACGCGGACCGGCCTTGGACCGTGACAGCAGATTCGCCATCTCTCGGTCCGGCACAACGACGTGGCAGTACGGCACCGCGATGCCCAACGCATCGATGTCGTACAGGGCGTTCACCGTCCAGGCCTTGGTCTGGTTGCTGAACAGCTCGGCTTTCAGGTCCACGGCAATGCGCACCGACGGCATCCGGTCCGTGAACGCGGTCATGCGCGGCCGGCCCGACCTCGGGTGAGCCGTGTCGAGTCCGATCTCCCGGTGAAGGTCGATGCGGTACTCGGCCAGTAGCTCCCGGAGCAGTTCGTAGTGCTCGTGCAGGATTTCGCGTGCCTGGACCCGTACGCGCAGTTCGTGCCGACTGATCGGATCGTCTGCGAGCATCCCGGCATACGTCTGCTCCCATTCGAGCCTGCTCCGGGCAGCGTCCCGTACAGCTTCGGGCCGGTACCCGAGCCGCCGCAGGCCCTCGATCTCCTCGTCCCTGGGCCCCGCGAGCAGCTGGAACTCGGCGTACTGGTTGGCCTTGCGCAGCAAGTCGCGGAGCTCCGGGACCGTGTCCATGTCGACGTCGCCGGAGGGACCACGCAGGACCAGCGGGGCGCGCTCGCCCACGAGCGCCCATGCTGCCCCGATGCCGAGCACTCGCGGTGGGCTGGGCCGGAACGCCGGCCGGCCGAAGCTCACATGCATGGCGTGCAGCATCTGGTGCCGGAGCAGGACACGGTGTGAACGCATGGTGCGGCAGTGGGAGACCGATGCCATGATCCGGGCCACGTCCGCCCGCTGGCGCGGGTCGGTGATCTTCCCGATCTCCGTGTAGTGGGTGGCCGAGAGCGGGGACACGACACCTGCCGCGGAAGCGTCCCTGACGGCGGCGAGCACGGCGGTGTCGTATGCGTCGCGCTGCGCTCCGTTCGCCGCGCAGGCCAGCCGGATCCACACCCACAGATCGAGATAGACCGACGGTGGGGCCATGTGGAGGTTCGGCGAGTCGGCAGCCTCTGTCATCGGCGTCTCCTGGTTCTGCGCGCCGCGCGATGTGTGTGACGCGCGTGGCGGGCGAGACGGTGACGCCTGGTCGAACTGACCAGCGTCGTGCCCACGGGCCACCATGTTTCCAGCAGAGCATCGCGGGCGCCGCACAATTTCACCTGGCGGCACATGCGGGCCGGCAGTATCTCCCCTCCACGATCTGCCTGTTGGGCATCGACGTTCCGTCGCCCGCAGACCTGTTCCGCGCCAAGGAACCGGTCCCGAACCGCGATTCAGCCCTCTGCTTCGGCCACCGCCACCCCGCGCTGATCGAGGCAGCCCACCGCCAACTCGATCGCCTCACCCTCACCTCCCGCACCTTCCACAAGGACAAGCGCGCCGTATTCGTCGAGCGGCTGGCCGCGTTGACCCACTTACCACGCGCGGGCATCGCGTGCGGCCGAAGAGCCCTGACCGCCAGCACCTTGCTGTATCCGGCCCGGAGCTGCACCTGGCTCGAGCGCAAGTTCAGCGCCTCCGTGTGAGAGTCCAATGGACGTCGCCTGAGCGCGGGCAGATCTGCCACCTCTCCAGAACGCCGCTGTCCGCCAAACGGTTCAGAACGCGGGCGAGTTCGTGTTCGGGCATACCGCAGTCACGTAGGACCCGGTCGCTTTCGCGCAGCCCTTCTCTTGAAGACGGATCGGTGTGGGCGATGAGGGAGGTACCGAGGAGCTGCATCTGTGGCTCTGCCACCCCGATCCGTGCCGGGCACCCAGTGCGCAGCGCCCAGTCGGCGGCGCGTCTTCGGTCAGGACGGGCGGGTGGCTGGGCGAGCAGTGCGGCATCAAGTAGTTGCGCGGCAGTTCCGGCCGTTCCGGGCGGGTCATCGAGACGCAGCCACCGCGCCTGCTCCAACTCGCGACAGGCTTGTGCTGCGCCGACGCGAAGGCTGTGCAGCACGCCTGCAGAGAGGGCGACCCTCATCTGTGCGTTCATGCGCAGCGCGCACTGCAGGGCGAGGAGCCTTGCTTCGGCGGACACCTCCGAAGGTAGGGCCACGGCGAGGTAGCTGAGGATCTCGCCCACACGCACGTGCTCGCCCGGCCCTCTCATGAGCCGTGGGCGCCGCGGCCGCGTGGAAGTCGGGTGGAGGGAGCCGACAATGGCGGTGTCGGGGACGACAGCGGCCTGGTCGGTTGCTGCGGCGCACGCGCCGCAGGCGTCGACGAGGCGCCATACCCGACCACCACGTTCACAGGCCAGGAGCAGGCGAATGGGACCGTCGCACCCGCGGTGGCGGCGGTGCCAGCGGCAACCGCGTTCATGGCAGTGGCATGTCCGCAGATGAGGTGCTCGCAGATCACCGCGAGCGTGCCGGGCGAGGTGGGCCAGCGCCGCCGAACGGGCGGAGGCCGCGGTGACCGGCCGGCTGGCCAGGGGGCACTGCTGGCATGTCATGACCAGTCGGCCGGACTGGGACCGCAGCTCCACCGTCCAGGCGCGCGGCGCTGCAGGACGCACGGTGCGCAGTGGCATGAACAAGCGGCCCTCCTTCCCGATCCGGCACCGATCCCTCCTGTCTTGTGGCGGGCGGCCGTCACCGTAGTGCAGAGCTCTGCCCTCTCGCCGCCGGGGCAGCCGGGAGAAATAGGGCAGAGGTCTGCACTGACAGGGCAGGGGTCTGCCCCGTCGGATGGTCGGGTGACGATCTTGCCGCCCGATCCGGACCTCGACGCGCTACGGCTGGAGCTGGCGCGACTGCGGGCCGCCCGCGGGTGGAGCTACGACGAGCTCGCGGCCCGCAGCGGCCTGGCCAGGCGCACTGTGATCGAGATCGAGCAGGGGCGCACCGTCGGCACGCTCAAGACGTGGCATGCCCTCGCCCATGCCTTTGAGACGCCGTTCGACGAGCTCTTCGCCACCCTCTGTCGCGGACACGAGCCGCCCCGGGGTAGCGACGGCTGATCAGGGGGCGGCGTGGGATGCCGCGAATCACCCGAACCGGCAGTGGTGATCGAACGCGCGATCAGCCGTTCGTACTGCTGTCGCCTTGTTTTGGTCTGCCCGGGGGATCCGGCGGGCCGGGTGCTGTCGGCGCGGCGTGTTGGCTGGCAGCTTCGCCCGCATGTGCTCTTCGCCTCATCCTTCTGCGCGGCGCTGGGACGGCAGCCGCGTGAGCGCCCCACCCCGCAGGTCCTTGCGGGTCGACCCGGAGGGTGTCAGCCGGCTGCTGCGCTGTGGCCAGACCGCGTCTTGCCGCGAGTGCGGCAATGCGGTCGAGTGGTACGTGCGCAGTGACGAGCGCCGGGTGCGGATGCATCCGCAGGAGATGCCTGCCAGCCGGGTGCCGGAGTCCTGCCGCTGGCACGTCAGCTCCGGTGTCGCTCATCCCTCTGGCGACGGGAGCAGCTGGTGCCGCCTGCCGCACGCCGTGCTGTGTCCCGCGCGTCCGGCACCGCTGGAGGCACCGCAGCTATCCGGGCTGCGGCGTTCTCTTGCGCTGCGCACGCGCAGGCTGCTGGATGCTGGGGTCTTCGCCCCGTCTGCGGCCCCGCCGCAGAATGGCTCGCGACCGGGTGAGGAGGTATGCCGCCCGGCAAGGCCCGTGGTGCAGCTGCTGTACCTGCGCTACCTGGCGTCCTGTCCCATCGAGGAAATCCAGTGCGTCACCCAGACCCGGCGCCGCGTGCGCTGCCGCGACAAGGTACTCGGTTCTGGCGCTCTGCGTGGCATGTGGAGTTTGGTGCCCGTGAGCGCGCAGCGCGGTCAACTGGCGCTGCCGTCGGACGTCATGGCTGTCTACAGCCTGTCTGCGCTGCCGTATCAGGAGCAGTTGCGCTGGCGCAGTCAGCGGTGTCTTCAGCATGACGCCACCCCTACGGCTGGTGATCTCGCTGTGGCGGACTGGGAGCTCTTCGACCCGCTCCGTCACCACGAACACATCCACACCCGCCTGCCCGCACACCGGCGCCGTCCCGGTCCCGGCAGTCCCGCACCTCGGCAGGCCCACTCGTGACGATGCACCAGTATGCCGTCGAGATCTCCTTGACCAGACCCGCTACTGCCCGGGAGCTCGACCGGGCCCGTCGCAGGATGCCTTTCGCGGCGAACGCCGACCGCACCCGGCTGATGACGGTGCACAGCGGCACGAGTCCGGGCCGTGCGCTGCACCGGCTGCGGCGCAGGCTGGACGATGTTCTGCCGATCGACGTGTTGACCACGCACTACCCCGATCGCGATGGCCGCGTGCTGCTCAATGTCGGCCTCCCCCAGGACCTCCATGCTCTGATCCGCCGGGAGGCGGCCGCCAGCGGTCGGCGCCCTCGGGACGTACTCGGCGAGCGGATCACGACCGGTCTCGCGCGCGAGCGACGCGAGAGGCGTCACCGTCTTGAGTCGCAGTTGCAAGGCCTGCTCGCCCAGCACACTCCGCAGGACGTGCTGGCCTGCGCGGCCGCGCTCCTTGCGAGCACGCCGGACTGCGTCAACCCGCCCAGCCCACGTCGATCACCTCGATGCCACCGAGGAACGCGGTGAACGACACCCACGAGCGGGGCCCGAACACCACCGCCGCATGCCACCCGCCGGGCTCCGGCCACGCGCGGGGCCACACCAGCGCCGCGGCAATCGTCTCCATGACCTCTTGGCGTCCCTGCGGCGGCAGGTCCTCCAGCGCATCCTCCGCCCGGATGGCCAGGTCAACCTCGTACGGCACAACGCACCCCCGTGCTCGTGATCAGCGAAGCCCACACCGTACGGGCCTGCAGCCGGTCACACGCCGGCCTGTGGATAAGCAGATCGCTCAACTTCACGATCCTCTGGCCCCGCCGGGCCGCCGACACCTCCTCCTGCCGGGCGCCGTGCCCGGCCGTCCCCGCAACCCCGCCGGTCTGGCAGACCAGATGAGGCACCACGGGCTTCCCCTACGCGCTGCACGCAACACCGCGCTGATGGAGGCCATCACCGACCTGCCGCCCATCGTCGTCGCCGACCTCTTCGGCATCAGCCCCGCGACCGCCCACCGCTGGTCCCAGCTCGCCGGGAACAGCTGGGCGCCCTACCTCGCCGCCCGGCAGCGATCACGGCCATAGACCCCGACCGCGATGTGCGCACTTCGTCTTGGAGGGGTGGGCATGGGAACTCTCGCCTGTCACATTCGAGAGGCCGAGCGACCAGTTCGGCGGGCTCGGCAGCGCCGAGACCGCCGCGATCGGACAAGAACTCGGTGATCGAACTCGCGGACCTTGTGGACTTCCCCGGGCCCGGGCACCGCTCAGCTTGAATCGCTGCCAGAGCCCTCCCGTTGGCTGATCCAGGATTCGACAGTCCGCAGGCGCGTCCCCCTCCGGTTGCAGCGCGCCACTCAGAGCTTCTTTACTAATAGGTACAAATCGATCTAAACCATGCGGTCCGTGAGCTAGGCCGCGGAGGGCTCCGCCGTCGGGTGGGGCGTAGTTGCCGCGTGCCGGTGCGCTGGGCCTTCAGTCGGTCTCTGGTCGGGTTGCCGCAAGGGAGATGTGGACATCATGGGACAGCTTGATGGCAAGATCAGCCTGGTGACTGGCGGCTCGACCGGGATCGGTCTGGCCATAGCACGTGGGTTCGTCGCCGAGGGCGCCACCGTGTACCTCACAGGCCGGCGCAAACCCGAACTTGACGCGGCTGTGGAAACCCTCGGGGAACGGGCCATCGGCATACAAAGTGATGTCTCGGATCTCGATGCGCTGGATGAGCTGTTCGCGATCATCCAGGGCGGCAGCGGACGGCTGGACGTCGTCGTCGCCAACGCCGGCGGCGGCGAGCTGGCGCGGCTGGAGGAGATCACCGAGGAGCAGTACCGTTCGACCTTCGACATCAATGTCAAGGGGACGATCTTCACGGTCCAGAAGGCACTCCCGTTGCTGCCGGACGGCGCCTCGGTCATCGTGCTCTCGTCCACCAACGCCTCGATGGGCGTCCAGGCCATGACGGTCTACAGCGCCACCAAGGCAGCTATCCGCAACCTGGCCCGCACCTGGGCCGCCGAACTCGCGGGGCGCGGCATCCGTGTCAATGCCCTCAGCCCGGGACCGATAGAGACACCTGGCATCCGCGGTCTGGGCAGCCCGGCAAAGGGCGAACGGCAACTGGCAGACCGTCTCGCCGACGAGATTCCCCTCGGCAGGATAGGACGCCCCGACGAAGTCGCCGCCACGGCCGTCTTTCTCGCCTCTGACCAGAGCTCCTTCACCACGGGAGCCGAGCTCTTCGTTGACGGCGGCCTTGTCCAGGTCTGAATACGGCCGCCATGTGCTGGCATCGCCGCGAAGAGAGGCCCGAAGACGGATTGGCCCGGCTGCCGGCGGAGGCCTGGGGAACTGCGCCCCTGTCCTTGAAGTGCTAATTCTTGCCTCAGGCGTCGAAGAACTCGGAGCCGGGAAGGGCCAACCTATGTCAGTGCAGTGCGGGACCGGCTGCTGATGTAATGCCTCGATCTAGGGGAGCAGGTCATGCCCTCGCGACAACCGGGCCGCCGAATCTGGGGCGATAGAGCCTATCCGCATCTTGCGGGAGACCAGCTGGCCCGACTTTTTGAGTTCGGAGTTCCGCAGAACATCTCCGCAGGGCAGTTTGTATTCCGTCTGGGAGATGACAAGTATGACCTGGTGGTCATCGAAGAAGGCCAGCTTGAAATCATCAGAGAGGCAGGGCCGGGTTATTCCGAGGAGGTGATTGTCACCTTCGGACCCGGAGAATTTATCGGTGAACTCAGCATTCTCACGGGACAGTTGGTGTATCTCCCTGCCCGCGCTGCCACGGATGGCCGTATCTATCGAATTCCACCCGACCGGTTTCGCTTGCTGATGGAAACCGAGACCGCACTATCCGACATCCTGCTCACCGCTTTCAGGGCTCGACGTGAAATTTTGATGGAGTCTGCCTCGCACACCATTGAGGTCATCGGAAGCGCTTCCTCTGCCGAGTGCCTGGCGCTGCGCTCGTACCTTGAACACATGGCACTTCCGTATCGCTGGATGGACGATGCAACGCCAGACGGGTTGCTGTTGATGGGGCTCGCTTCGCTCACCGCAGGTGATTTGCCTGCCGTTCTCCTTCCGGGGCGCTCGCTGCGCAACGCCACGCCCGGAAGCCTCGCGATGAATCTGGGACTTTCACATGAAAGAATCAAGGATGAAGAGATAGACCTCGCTGTCATCGGGGGTGGCCCTGCCGGGCTGGGCGCCGCCGTGTATGGATCATCAGAAGGACTCGGAACAGTCCTGCTTGATGCCGTGGGCCCTGGAGGTCAGGCAGCAGCAAGTTCCCGCATCGAGAACTATTTGGGATTCCCTAACGGAATCAGTGGCGCCGAACTGACCCGCCTCGCCGCCATACAGGCGCTGAAATTCGGATCTCGCCTCTACTCGCCTTCACGCGCCGTAAGCCTCCAGCCCCTTGTCGACCGGATTCAGATTTCCCTGTCCGACGGCACGGATATACTTGCCCGCGCCGCTATTATCGCCACCGGCGCCCGCTACCGGTCCCTTCCAATCGCCCGCTGGAAACACTTCGAAGGCGCGGGAATCTATTACGCTGCGACTGAGCTAGAAGTCCGTTCGTGCGCAGGCGGATCGGTGGCTGTGCTGGGAGGGGCGAACTCTGCAGGGCAAGCAGCTCTGTTCCTGGCCGGTAAATCAATTGCAGTGAACATCATCCTGCGCCGCGACAACATCTTGGCTCGCATGTCCTCCTATCTTGTTCGCCGCCTCCTCGCGGATCCGCGCGTTACCGTTCATACGTCAAGCGAAGTGACAGCACTCGAAGGGGAAGACTCCCTGGAGGCCATCAGGATCCGAAATTCCGCCACTGGCGTCGAATCTCTGCTGAGATGCAGCGGGCTTTTCTGCTTCATAGGTGCAACGCCGGCAACCGACTGGCTGAATGATGCCTGCGCAGCCGACAAGGACGGATTCATATATACCGATGTGCACATTGCTGAAAAAAGTCTGGGGCCGCCCTGGCAGGAACTGCAACGTCCCCCGCTTCCCTTTGAAACGAGCATTCCCCGTGTATTTGCTGCAGGCGATGTACGACATGGGTCCATCAAGCGTGTCGCCGCTGCAGTCGGCGAAGGGGCCTCTGCCGTTTCTTCCGTTCATCGGGTCATAGGGGTTCCCGGGGTCCCCTTCTGAGGGCGAGCGGGGCAGGCAGTACAAGCTTGGCCGTTCGGGCGAGCCGATGTTCGCAAGCCTCAAAACAGGCTCGTACTGTCCTGTCTTCGCCCCGTAATGCCCCGTATGCGGCGTACAGTTTTCTCATGTCCCGGCCTCGGCAGTTTGACGACGAGGAGGTTGTTCGGGCTGCTCGCGACCAGTTCTGGTCCCACGGTTACGACCGAACCTCCATCGATGATCTGAGCGCCGTCACGGGCTTGGGACGCGGAAGCCTGTACGGGGCCTTCGGAGACAAACACGCCCTGTTCCTGCAGGCTCTGGACAGCTATAACAGTGACGCGATCGGAGCCTGGCGTTCGGCTCTGCGCGGCCCGGGACCGGCCCTCCCGCAGTTGGAACGCTTTCTGCGCGACGTCTCCCAAGCGATCAGCAGGGACGTGGAGCGGCGCGGCTGCATGATGGCCCGGAGCGCCACGGAACTCGCCGCAGTCGACAAGACCGTCGCCGAGCGGATTGCTGCGACTGTCCGCGGAATGCACAGCGAGCTGTCGGACTGCCTTGCCCGGGCCCAGGAGGAGGGCTCGCTGGATGCCGAAGCGGACCCGGACGGGCTCGCAAGCCTTCTCCTTGCTGTGCTGCGGGGACTGGAGGCCCTGGGCAGGGCGGGGGCCGCAGCGGAGGTTGTCATCGGGGCTGCCGAGCAGGCCTTGGCCCTTCTTCCCCGCGTGTCCACGAACGAGCCGGCGCCGGATCGGCTGGAGGACCGTTCGCCGGCGTGACCCGGTCCGGTTCTGGACGGCCCTTGGGTTTTCAGTGCCATGGGCCGCACGCCGTGGAGGTCTTGCCCAGCCAGGCGTCACGGGCGCCGCCTGGCCATTGCGCGCAAGCCGCCCACGAACAGGACGATCAGCAGCAGCACAGGGGCGCCCACCAGGGGCGGATGAGGACGGTGCCGACCTTGCCGAGCCGTTGCGTGTGTTGCACGGCCTCTGCCAGGTCGCCGAGACCGTAGGTGGCGGCTCGGCAAACTGGTCCTTGGCCGCCATCGCGATCATCTGCGCGGCGGCGACGTCGGATGTCTGCCTGTCTAGGGAGGTGTCTGACATCCAGTGGCCGATGCTCCTGCCGCGCAGCGTCGGCGATTTGTGCGCCTGGAAGCGCGGGGTTCATGGTGCGACCAGGTCGTGACTGTCCCCTATCAGCTCCCGAATCAGTTCGTCCGGGACATCGCCGGCCAACGAAATGTTGACCCAGTACCGCTTGTTCAGCTTGTAGGCCGGGTGCACTGCCTCGAAGCGGTGCCGCAACTCGGCGACCCGCTCCGGATCGGCCTTGACTGTCACCTGGTCGTCCGGGAACTCATGGCCACTGAGGATGGCAAACACCTTGTTGTTCGCCGCTGTCTTGAACACCACGCGGTCCGGGGCGAACGGACGCGACTCGCTGACTCCGGCGAAAGAGAGCGCCAGTTCCCGGACGTCGTCCACGTTCATGGCTACCTCGCTTCCATAACTGAAGTTGCAGGACTCCGCCCTTGGTAGCAGCGGCTACTAGGGGCGGATGAGGACGGTGCCGACCTTGCCGGGCTGCACCGCGTGCTTCACGGCGGTGGCCAGCTCGCCGAGGTCGTACGTAGCGGCCACGTCGAACTGGTCCTGGAACGCCAGCGCGATCAGCGTCGCGGCGACCACGTCCGATGCCCGCCTCTCGGCGGATGCCTCCAACAGCCACCGGCCGAGGGTCGCGCCCCGCACCGTCAGCGCGCGGTGAAGCAGCGTCGACGCATGCACCGAGATCGGCTCCTCGGCGAGTTCCCCGTAAATGACCAGCCTGCCGCCCGGCGCCAACAGGTCTAGAAGGCTTTCCGTCAGCCTTCCGCCGACAGGGTCGAAGGCCACACTGAGCGGGCGGCCGCCGGCTGCCTTGCGGACCTCATCGGCCCAGCCCGGATTCTCTGTCGCCACGACCGGGACGTCCGGGAACCGCTTGCGCAGCTCGGCGGCACCGCGGTCACTGCGGACGACGTTGACCAGGCCCACGTTGTGGTACTGCATCACGCCCGTCACCAGCCGTCCGACCGACGAGCCAGCGGCGGCCTGCACCAGATAACCGTCGTATCCCAAGGCCAAGTGCTGCTCCGCCTCACGGCGCAGCATCACCGCCGTGAGCGGGTTCGTCAGCATCTGCGCGGCGACCTCGTCCGACAGCTCATCAGGCACGGGGACGACCATCTCGGCGTCCGCCAGGATCCACTGTGACCATCCCCCCGGCAGGGGAAAGACTGATACACGGCCGCCGACCTCGACGCCCGGAGCCACGCGCGTATCCGGGCCGATGGCCTCCACCAAGCCGGTCCCTTCCACACCGACCGGTACCGGCCCTGCAGCCGTCGCGGGGAAGGCATCGAGGCCTAGAAGATCACCAGGGTGGACCGGGAAGGCCGTGGCGCGGATGAGGACCTGACCCTGCACGGGTGCTTCCGGTTCGGGCTCCTCGATGACGGTCAGGACGTCGGCGGGCGTCCCGCTACGGGTCCAGACGACACGACGGTTCATGATTCTCCTCCTGCGCGCTGGTGCGTATGGGGCTTGGCCGGGGCGTCAGCCGACGTCCATGAGCAGCAGGTGCTTCGCGCTGAGCGGGCCGTCGAGCTGCATCAGCCGACCTCCCTCCCGTAGACCGCCGAGGTCCAGGGCGGCGAATCCGAATTCGTCGAGCAAGCCGGCCACGGCCGCCTTCGCGTCGGCGTCGTCGCCCGCGTAGAAGACCACCTGACGGCCCTCGGCGTGCTGGGGGTCCGCGGCGATGAACGCGGCGAACAGGCTGTTGAAAGCCTTCACGATCCGCACGCCGGGAAGGCGCTCGGCGACCCACTCGCTGCCCGTGAGGTCGCCTACGTCGTACCGGCCCCTCCAAGGGTTGGCCGCCGCGAACTGATTCGTCGTGTCGACGACGACCTTCCCGGACCAGTCGGTAAGGCCGGTCAGGTCCGGCACTGCGGAGAACGGCACCGCGAGGAAGACGAGGTCCGGCTGCGCCGCCTCCTCGGCTGTCACCGCGTGGGCCTTCGGCCCCAACTGCTCCACGACCGACTTGAGTGTCTCCGGACCCCGGCTGTTGCCGATGAGGACCTCGTGTCCGTGGCGGACCGCCTTGTCGGCGACGGCCCGGCCGATCTCTCCCGCGCCGAGAATGCCGATAGTGCTCTGTGCGGCCATGCTGCCCCTCCTTGATCGTGTGTCGGGGGTCGTGCCGGCGCCCCGGCAGCGGCTGTGTGATCGGCTCCGGCCGCTTCCTGTCGGGATGGTCCGGGCCTCAGCGGCGGGTGCGGCGGCGCTTACGCGCGATGCGGGTTGAAGTCCAGCAGGACCTTGCCCTTCTCCCGGAAGTACGCGAGCGCCTCGGGAAAGTCCGCCGCCTTGTAGACGGGTGCGGAGGGCAGGACGAGTCTTCCCTCGGAGACCAGCCGCGCGGACTCCGCGTTCAGAGCCGGAAGCCGGGGAAGGAACTCGTCCTGGTACATCCAGAATTCCGTCGTGGTGATGTTTTTCGTCCTCAGCACGTCAGGATCGGGCGTGAACGGCTGGCCGCTCAGATACCCGTAGATCGCCAGCAGGGCGCCGTCGGTCAGTACGTCCAGCAACAGTGCGGTCGCCGTTCCGCTGACACCGTCGAGACCGAGGAGCACCGGGTCGGAGCCGATGGCTTCCCGCACGCGCGCGCCGGCGTCCGCGGAGTCGACAACCACGATGTCGGCGCCGAGGTCACGGAGTTCGCTCACGGGTTCCGCGCGGCGCACGATGTTGATCGTGCGCAGCCCTCGTTCCTTGGCGAAGACGATGACGGACCGGCCTACTCCGCTGTTGGCCGCGTTCTGCACCACCCAGGAACCGGCCGGAAGGTCCCGCAGGCCGACCAGGAGCCCCGCGGTGACGGGATTGATGGTGAGCATCGCTGCCTGTTCAAGACTGATGGACTTGTCCACAACGGTCAGGTCTGCTGCCGCGGCCACGACCCGCTCGGACCAGGAAAAGACGCCGAAGGGAAGCAGGACCCTATCGCCGGGGCTGACCTCCATGACGCCGGGCCCTGCGGACACGACCGTCCCGACGCCCTCGTTTCCGATAGCCGTCGGCAGCTCAGGACGTACGGGGTAGATACCTTGCGCCAGGAGAAGGTCGTGGTGGTCGAGCGGGGCATACTCGACCTGGACCAGCGCCTGTCCGGCGGCGGGAGCCGGGGGCTCGGGCACGTCCACCACCTTCAGGCTCTTCTCCGGCTCCCCGAACTGGGTGAGGTGAATGGCGAGCATGGGACACGACTCCTTGCTCCGTCGCTTCGCCGAAATTTGAGGCATCGCTTCGGATGCCGACGGCCCCGTCTCCGAGGAATTCCACGGCTGTATCCAGCTCGATTCTGCTCCTGCCCGTGAGATGCACGGCGGCGAACCGACGGGCTATAGCCAGACCGGTCCCGGTCGAGCAGACACCAAGCTGACCGTGCCATCAAGTTGTCCCAGGATGCCCGCTTCTTCCTCGATGTAGCTCACCCGGAGACCTGCAGAGAGCCCAGCGCACCGACACGCGGCAATCCATGCCCGTCCGCCTTCACGCCACCTCACGGACCGCACGGTTTAGATAGATTTGTACCTACTAGTAAAGAACCCGAACAGGGACACTGCAACCGGAGAGGCACTCGACCTTGCCCAGTCTTGCAACTGGCTGAAAAGATCCTTCGGCGGTCAAGCCTTCCTGACCCCACCGTCCCCACATATCGAGCAGCCTGCACGACGATCGCAACGCTCTGACCTGCACGTTTACGAGGCTCTGCACATAAGTGCCTGCGGTGATCAAACTTCGATGACACAAACTCGCGTCCGTCAAAGTCCGATGGCAAACGGTCAAGATCCAGTGGCACGGGACACCCGCCATCGGCTGGCCGCCGCGGCGGAACCGTCACCGGCCACGCTCACCACCCTCGCCCTCGCGGTCGGCATCGTCGGCGGGATCTACGGCATCGGCGGCGGCTCCCTGCTCGGCCCGATCCTCGCCGCCTGCGGCCTGCCCATGGCCCGCCTCGCCCCGGCCGCGCTCGCCGCCACCTTCGCCACCTCCCTCCTCGGCGCCCGCTTCCAGCGCCGCCTGCCCGAGACCCCCCTGCGCCTCCTCCTTGGCACCCTCGCCACCAGCATCGGCACGCTGTACGCCATTCAGGCACTGGTATAGGCCCCGCCGCCCGGACCGCGCCCGACCCGGCAGCAGAACCGACCCGGCACTGATAGAACGGCTCACCGCGCAGGTCCTAGACGGCGACACCGTGCTGGACGACCTGGCCCGCCAAGCCAAGGGCGGCTCCGACGACGTCGTGGCCCACCTGCTCGCGCAGGCACGGAGCGGAGACGACCAGTAGGGGAAGCCCAACAAGACCAATCTCACCGGGATTTCCTGTACCTCAACTACTCACGCCCGAAGCCGCCTAGGTTCTGTCGTCAAATGTCACGC
Source organism: Streptomyces sp. NPDC001634 (assembly GCF_040298185.1). NCBI lineage: Bacteria > Bacillati > Actinomycetota > Actinomycetes > Kitasatosporales > Streptomycetaceae > Streptomyces > Streptomyces sp. NPDC001634. Next base: position 62,719 of record NZ_JBEOZU010000024.1, read on the forward strand.
CCACATCAGCAGGGCTGCGAGGGTGACTGCTGCTTGGTAGGACTCGGTGGTCTTGTCGTACCGGGTAGCGATGCCGCGCCACTGCTTCAGCTTGTTGAAGCACCGTTCACGTTGCGCCGCTTGTAGGCGTCGCGGTCGAAGGCCGGGGGTCGTCCGCCACGGCTGCCGCGGTTCGACCGGTTGCGGACCTGGTCGGCTCGTTCGGGAATGGTGTGGCTGATCCCGCGCCGACGCAGCCAGCTGCGGATCGCCCTGGAGCTGTAGCCCTTGTCGCCCAGGACGTGTGAGGGCCGCACCCGGGGCCGTCCCGGACCCGTCCTGGGCACCCGGATCGCCTCCATGACGGCGATGAACTGGGTGCAGTCGTTGGTGTTGCCGCCCGTGACGGTGAAGGCGAGCGGGCGGCCGGCGCCGTCGCAGGCCAGGTGAATCTTGCTGGTCAGGCCGCCTCAGGAGCGTCCGAGCGCCGGGTTGCGGAGCCCCCTTTCGGGCGCCGGCGGCATGCTGGTGGGCGCGGACGATCGTGGAGTCGACCGACACCAGCCAGTCGATCTCCCCGGCGGCGTCCGCCCGGACCTGGGCGGCGCGGAGCATCCGCTCGAACATGCCGTCCGCCGCCCACCGGCGAAAACGGGTGTGCAGCGTGGTCCACGGCCCGTACCGCTCGAGCACGTCCCGCCAGGCCGTGCCTGCTCGGAACTTCCACACGATCCCGTTGAGGACCCTGCGGTCGTCCAGCCGCTTGCGCCCACGCGACGACACGGGCAGCAATGACCGGACGAACTCCCATTCGACATCGGACAGTTCATGGCGACGTATCACCCGACCATGATCCACCACTCAAGATCATTTGACGACACTGCCTAGGCCCCCGGAGCTGCCCTGTAAGGCGGACCACGGTCGCCTTCTCCCCGAACGCTGTCGCCTCGCAAATCAACCAGTTCCTCACCATGACCACAGCGCCGCGCAGCATCTCGCCGACGGTACTAACCTTCCACCCTCGGCGGGCTGGACGCACGAGGAGACAGCTCTTCCCCCACTGCAACCTGGCCACAACATGGGCCACCATCAGACCTCGAGCAAAAGGTCTCCACGCCCGATGGGCCACAATCACGCTGGGTGAGCACACTGAAGTCTTTCGTGCGCTACTGAAATCTTCACTGAAATGAATCGTGCGCTACTGAAATCTTCAGAGCTGTCCGACAGCAGCCGCCCTCATGGCCCGTGTTCAGCGCGGCCAGCAGAGACACCACCTCGGGGCCGCGCACCTCGCCGACGACGAGCCGGTCGGGTCTCATCCGCAGGGCCTGCCGCACCAGGTCCTGGAGCTCGACGAGGCCCACACCCTCCTGGTTCGCGGGCCGTCCCTCCAGGCGCACCACATGGGGGTGGTCGGGTCGCAGCTCCGCCGAGTCCTCGGCCAGCACAATCCGCTCCGTCGGCCCCACTACGCCCAGCAGCGCGCTCAGGAGCGTGGTCTTGCCCGTACCGGTGCCGCCGCTGATCACATAGGAGAGCCGGGAGGCGATCAGCGCCCGCAGTACCCGGTCCCCGCCCGGCGGCACCGTTCCCGCCGCCACCAGCTCGTCCAGGGTGAACGCCCGCGGCCGTACGACCCGCAGGGACAGACACGTGGAACCGACCGCGACCGGCGGCAGCACCGCATGCAACCGTGTGCCGTCCGGCAGGCGGGCGTCGACCCATGGTCTGGCGTCGTCGAGCCGACGCCCGGCCACGGCGGCCAGCCGCTGCGCGAGTCGTCGCACGGCCGCGGCGTCCGGAAAGGACACCGCCGTCAGCTGCAGCCCGCGGCCCCGGTCCACCCACACCCGGTCGGGCGCCGACACCAGGACGTCGGTCACGGACGGGTCGGCCAGCAATGGTTCCAGCGGCCCGCTTCCGACCAGTTCGGAACGCAACTGCCGTGCCGCGCCCAGTACTTCCGCGTCCCCGAGCACCCGCCCCTGCTCCCGCAGGGCCTGCGCCACGCGCGCGGGGGTGGGCTCGGCCCCGCTCTCGGCCAGCCACTGCCGCACGCCGTCCAGCAGCCGCGTACGTTCGCCGAGGCCGGCCGCGTGCTCGGGTTCCCCACTTGCCCGCGCACCGAGTCCCGTTCCGCGATCCGGCCTCGCCGCCTCATCCCAGCCCGTGCTCATGTGTCACCCGCCTCGGCCAGCGCCCGCTCCCAGAAGGCCGAGCAGAACCGGGCGAGCGGCCCCCGCGCCGCTCCCCCGGGCGGCACGGAGCCGTCCGGCGGCGGTGTCTCGGACGGCACTTCGCCGACCAGTGGCAGCCCCAGCAGCCGTGCCACCCCGCGGTCGTCGAGTCCGGGCGCGTACGGCCCCCGTACCGCGATCCGCAGATCACCGAGGACCATGCCGACGGCCGACGCCACCCGCCGCGCCGCCGCGATGGCACGCAGCTCGGCGGTGATCACCAGCACGCCGACGTCCACCTGGGCGAGGACTTCGGCGATGCCCTCGTCGACTCGGCGCGGAAGGTCGACGACGACCGTGCCGCCGCGCCGCCGGGCCGCGGCGAGGACCGCCCGGACGGCCTGGGGCGGGACCGCGACGGTGTCGCCACGGTCCCAGCTCAGCACACGCAGCGCGTGCAGCTGGGGCAGTGACTCCTCCAGAGCGCCGCCGCCGACCCGGCCTCGGGAGGCGGCGAACGCCGGCCAGCGCAGTCCTTCGGCGGTCTCTCCCCCGAGGAGTACGTCGAGTCCGCCGCCCAGCGGATCCGCGTCCACGAGCAGGGTGCGCCTGCCCTCGCGCGCGGAGGTGACGGCGAGGGCGCAGGCAAGCGTGGACGCGCCGGCCCCGCCGCGGCCCCCGATGACGCCCACGGTGAGCGCGGGCCGGCCGACCCCCTCGGCCACGTCGGCGATCCGGTCGACCAGCCACTGCTCTCCGTCCGGCAGCAGCAGGACATGGTCGGCGCCGATCTCCACGGCCCGCCGCCAGACTCCGGAATCGTCCTGATCCCGACCGACCAGCACCACGCCGCGCCTGCGGGCGGCCCCGCGCACGCGGCGGGCCGCGTCGTCACCGACGAGGACGAGCGGCGCCGCCTCCCAGCCGCCCCGGTGCTTCGGCACCCCGGGATGGACCTCCGGTCTGGCGCCCGCGGCCGCGCACAGACGCAGCAGGTCGTCGAGGAGTTCGGGGTCCTCGGTGACGATCAGCGGTCCGCTCCGCCGTCCCTCGGCGACGGCCGACCCGTCGTGTGTGATGGCTCCCGCCACGATCTCCAGCCCCCTTCGCTGTTTCTTCCGCCCGGTCCGCGGAGCCCTCTGTGGCCCCGCGCTTCCCAGCCGTATGAAGAACCGGCAACCGGTCTCCATATGAACGGCCGATACGAACCGGCCATACGCGCCCGACAAACGGAACCGGTCATGAACTCGATGCCGGTGGGCGCGCTGGAATCACGGTGCGGCGATCCCGGAAATCGTGTGGATCTTGGTCGAAAACTGTGGACAACTCAGTGGTTGTGAATATCGCCGTCACCCATACCGGTGAGGGCACGGCGACTTCCACAGAGCAGCGCTGCGACTACACACCGTGACGGATCATGGGAAGATCATGAGCATGACGGGTCAGCGCCGACACGAGTCACCGGAGAACCTGTCGACTGCACAGAAAAGGGAAAAACCCGCCCGGACATGCGACGACCCCCGCCGGGGGGGAGAGCGGGGGTCGTCCCCACGGCCGACTCGGGGGGGGGAGGAGTCGGACCGGGTTAGCACGGTCGCGAACGATCCGTGACTTCCATGGTGTACCCGAGAGCCCTCTCAGGCAAACCCACACGCCCCACCTTACGCCGAATGGTGGGCGCCTATGCTCAGGCCCGTGGAAAACCACTCCTTGCCCCGCACAGCGGCCTTCTTTGACCTGGACAAGACGGTCATTGCGAAGTCGAGCACGCTCACCTTCAGCAAGTCCTTCTACCAAGGCGGACTGATCAGCCGCAGGGCTGCACTGCGTACCGCATATGCCCAGTTCGTGTTCCTGGCGGGCGGCGCCGATCACGACCAGATGGAGCGGCTGCGCGAGCACCTGTCCGCGATGTGCCGCGGCTGGAACGTCCGACAGGTCAAGGAGATCGTCGCCGAGACGCTCCATGACCTGATCGACCCGATCATCTACGACGAGGCGGCTTCCCTCATCGAGGAGCACCACACAGCCGGACGAGATGTGGTGATCGTCTCCACCTCGGGCGCCGAGGTGGTCGAGCCGATCGGCGAACTGCTCGGCGCGGACCGGGTGGTGGCCACACGGATGGTCGTGGGCGACGACGGCTGCTTCACGGGCGAGGTGGAGTACTACGCCTACGGGCCGACGAAAGCGGAGGCGATCAAGGAACTCGCCGAGTCCGAGGGCTACGACCTCTCGGGCTGCTACGCCTACAGCGACTCCGCGACCGACCTGCCGATGCTGGAGTCCGTCGGCCATCCGCACGCCGTGAACCCGGACCGGACCCTGCGTCGCGAGGCGCTCGCCCGCGGGTGGCCGATTCTGGACTTCCACCGCCCGGTCCGGCTGAAGCAGCGGCTGTCCGTACCGCCACGGCCGGCGCTCCTCGCCGCGGCCGCGATAGGAGCGGCAGCGGCCACGGCGGGGCTCGTCTGGTACGCCAACCGGCGCCGCGCACAGGCCGTGTGAACTCCCCGCGCACACAGGGCGGACATTCCAGCCCGATTCACACCTCTTTGAACCTAAAAGTAAAGAAGCGCATCCAGGGGTTCCGCTTACTCGGGCCCAGGAGTACAAAGAGGTTAACGGCCCGCGAGACCAAAGGAAAACATCCGAAAGGATCACCTTTAATAACGCAATTGGCCCACGGACCGAGCATGGACACTGGGCACCCACGCGACGTCGACCCGTCGATTACGGGCCAGCCGCACCAGGTGACGGGCAGAAGTTCCCGACCTGATGGGCGACATATCGAGGACGCTTGGTAACCCGGTGGGCATGCCAGCGGCGGTACGAGCCCTCGTGCCGCCGCAACCATGTCAGCCGCCGCGGGCAAGCGAAGGGCCCTCCCGGAGAGGGCCTTTCTCATGCCCGGGCTACGCCTACCCCCGCCGGGGAGCTACGCCCGGGCTACGCCCTCCCCCGCCGGGGAGCTACGCCGCCCCGCGCTGCAGCGCCTCGCAGACGGCGGTCGACTCGCGAACCCCCAGTTCGACCGCCTTTCCGCAGTGGGCGATCCATGCCGCCATGCCCTCCGGAGTGCCCGACACATAGCCGTCGAGGGCCGCGACATAGGCCGCACGGCCCAGTTCCGCGTGGCCGACCTCCGCCGGACAGACCGCCTTCGGGTCGAGACCGCTGCCCACGAGGACGATGCGCTGGGCCGTACGTGCGACCAGGCCGTTGTGGGAGCCGAAGGGACGCAGGGCGAGCAGTTCGCCGTGCACGACGGCCGCGGTCACCAGGGCGGGGGCCGAACCACCCGCGATGATCAGCTCGGAGAGTCCCTCGAGGCGGCCGGAGACCTCGGCCGCGCCCGGAAGCGGCAGCTCCAGGAGAGGCTCCTCGACCGGCTCGCCGTCCTGCCGAGGACGCCCCACGCGGGAACCGGAGTCCGCGGCGGCCACCAGGTGCAGCCGGGCCAGCACCCGCAGCGGCGACTGCCGCCAGATGGACAGCAGTTGCCCCGCCTCGGCGGTCAGCCTGAGGGCCGCGCCGACCGTACGGGCCCCGTCGTCACCGCTGAAGTCGCTACGGCGGCGCACCTCCTCGAGGGCCCAGTCGGCACCGGACAGCGCCGCAGAACCGCGGGCGGCACGCAGCGCCGCCTCGGAGGTGATCTCGTTGCTGCGGCGCCGCATGATCCGGTGCCCGTAGACCCGGTCCACGGCCTTGCGCACGGACTCCACGGACTCGGCCACGCCGGGCAGCGTCCCGAGGGCCGCGAGCGGATCGGCGGTCGCACCTGTCGTACTCATGAGTACGACCCTACGCACCTTCGCGCCGCTCATTCGAAGGAGTGGTCTTCTTCACGCCCGTATGCGACTTACAGCTACACCGCGGCTACCCTTAGTGAATATGAAAATTGCTTTCGTCGGGAAGGGCGGCAGCGGCAAGACGACCCTGTCCTCCCTGTTCATCCGCCACCTCGCCGCCGCCGGAGCGCCCGTCGTCGCCGTCGACGCCGATATCAACCAGCACCTCGGAACCGCGCTCGGGCTCGACGACAAAGAGGCCGCGGCGCTGCCCGCCATGGGCGAGCGGCTGCAGCTGATCAAGGACTGTCTGCGCGGCAGCAACCCGCGGATCGCCTCCGCCAAAACGATGATCAAGACGACTCCGCCCGGCGAGGGTTCCCGGCTGTTGCGGGTGCAGGACGAGAACCCCGTGTACGACGCCTGCGCGCGCCCGGTGGAACTCGACGGCGGCACCGTCCGTTTGATGGTCACCGGCCCCTTCACGGACGCCGACCTGGGGGTCGCCTGCTACCACTCCAAAACGGGAGCGGTGGAGCTGTATCTGAACCACCTGGTGGACGGCCGCGACGAGTACGTGGTGGTCGACATGACGGCCGGCTCGGACTCCTTCGCCTCCGGCATGTTCACCCGCTTCGACATCACGTTCCTCGTCGCCGAGCCGACCCGGAAGGGGGTATCCGTCTATCGCCAGTACAGGGAGTACGCCCGCGACTTCGGGGTCGTCCTGAAGGTCGTCGGCAACAAGGTGCAGGGCAAGGACGACATCGACTTCCTGCGCGCCGAGGTCGGTGACGACCTGCTTGTGACGGTCGGGCACTCGGACTGGGTCCGCTCCATGGAGAAGGGCCGCCCTCCCCGGTTCGAGCTCCTGGAGAGCGCCAACCAGCGCTCACTGCGTGCTCTTCAGGTCGCCGCCGACGCCACCTACGAACTGCGCGACTGGGAGCGCTACACGCGCCAGATGGTGCACTTCCACCTGAAGAACGCGGCCAGTTGGGGCAACGAGCGCACCGGAGCCGATCTGGCGGCACAGGTCGACCCCGGATTCGTGCTCAGCGAAAGCCTGACGGCCGCCGTCTGAGCAACCGCCGCCCGGCGCCTACGGCTTGGCCGGCGGCGCCCCCGGCACCCCCTTCGGCGCCGGCGCGGGCGCAGCCTCCAGAAAGGACCCCCAGCCCTGAGCCGGGGCCCGGCCGACCTTGAGGGTGCGCAGCTTCTCCAGGACCTGCGGGTCCTGCGCGTCCAGCCAGTCGGCGAGCTGGTGGAAGGAGACGCAGCGCACCTCGGGCCGGGTGCAGACGCGCTCGACGACCTCCTGGACGGCACGCATATAGGTACCGCCGTTCCAGGACTCGAAGTGGTTGCCGATGATCAGGGGCGCACGGTTTCCGTCGTACGCCCGCTGGAAGCCCTGGAGCAGACCGTCACGCATCTGGTCGCCCCACTCCTCGAACTTGTCGGGGTCGCCCTGGGTCTTGGTGCCCGACTGATCGACCATGAAGTTGTAGTCCATGGTCAACTGCTCGTAGGAGCGACCGGGGAAGGGCACGAGCTGCATCGACAGGTCCCACAGCCCGTCCTTCTTCTTCGGCCAGACCTGCGCGTCGATGCCGGAGGTGTCATAGCGGAAGCCCAGGTCACGGGCCGCTTTCATAAAGTTCTTCTGCCCCTCCAGACAGGGCGTGCGGGCGCCGATGAGCTCCTTGTCGTAGTCGAAGGGCAGGGGCGGCTCGTTCTTGAGGTCGGCGTTGGTCTTCCAGGACTGCACGAACGCCTTCGCCTGGGCGATCTCGTCCTTCCACTCGTCCACCGACCACTTGCCGACCCCGCCTTCATTGCCGCAGAAGTGACCGTTGAAGTGGGTGCCGATCTCGTTGCCCTCCAGCCACGCCAGACGCAGCTGCCTGACGGTGTTCTTGATGCCCTTCTCGTCGTTGAAGCCGATGTCCGAGCGTCCCGGCGAGTGCTGCGGCGGTTTGTACAGCTCGCGCTTGTCCTCGGGCAGCAGGTACAGGCCGCTGAGGAAGTACGTCATCGTCGCGTTGTTGGCCTTGGCCACCTTGCGGAAGTGCGAGAACAGCTTCTGGCTGTCCTCGCCGGCCCCGTCCCACGAGAAGACCACGAACTGCGGAGGCTTCTGACCGGGCTTGAGCCGCTCCGGTCTGGGCAGATGCGGCTGGGCGCCGGTGTACGCGGTGGAGCCGTCGCCGATCAGTCGGACCGCACTTCCCGGCGCAGGAACACCGGAGGCCTTCCTCTCACCCTCACCGGTCGCGCCGGTCGAACAACCGGCGAGTGCGGTGGCACAGGCCGCGGCCACTGCGACGCCCGCGGCCATCCTCTGGTTGGCGGCCATCTTCCGCCCACCTTCTTCCTTCGGTCCGGGCCACGCCGATCAGGTTGTTCTGCGGTGCCGTCCGGGTGGAGGCCCGCAACCACGCGCGGCCCCGCCAAAGTCGCACGAGACACCGAAGGAATTTGTATGACAAGCCGATGAAGCTGTCGATTCACCCCACTGAGTGATTTATTGCCCTGTTTGCTCCGATATTCGATACCCTTCCTTTACTCTGCATTACGATCTGTTTACTGAGCGTTGAGATATCCCGCCGCTGTACGCCGTGACCCACGGCCGCGCCCCGACCTCGGCCCACCGGCCGGGGACCACCAGTTCCGCGACCGCGCCGCACCGGAGGAGACGGGAACCATGTCCGCCTGCGTCCCCACCCTCCCCCAAGCTCTCGACTTCGCTCGAGCAGGGGGAACCGCCATCGCCGACTCGACTCGGACGAAGCACGTACACCAACCCCACAGCCCGCCGCCGGCTCAGCCCCGCCGCTTCCGCGTCGTGGGCGCCGATCTGTCGGCCTCCATCGCGGTCTTCCTGATCGCCCTCCCCCTGTCCCTCGGCTTCGCCCTCGCCACCGGGGCCCCTCTCCAGTCCGGCCTCGTCGCCGCGGCCGTCGGCGGAATCGTCGCCGGCCGGCTCGGTGGCTCCCCGCTCCAGGTCAGCGGACCCGCAGCCGGACTCACCGTGGCCACCGCCGACCTCATCCACCATTACGGCTGGCGTACGACCTGCGCCGTCACCGTGCTCGCCGGTCTCACCCAACTGGGCCTCGGCTGCCTGCGCGTGGCACGTACGGCGCTCGCCGTCAGCCCGGCGATCGTGCACGGCATGCTCGCGGGAATCGGCGTCACCATCGCCGTCGCCCAGCTGCACATCGTGCTCGGCGGCACCCCGCAGAGCGCCGTCCTCGACAACCTCCGAGCCCTGCCCGCCCAGTTGGCGCAGCTGCACCCGGCCGCCGTGTCGATGAGCGCACTGACACTGGCCCTGCTCTTGGTCTGGCCCCGGATTCCGGGGCGGACCGGACACGTCCTGCGCAGAATCCCCGCCGCGCTCGTCGCCGTCGCCGGGGCCACCACGACGGCCTCGCTCGCCGGACTCACCCTGCCGAAGGCCGACCTGCCGTCCTGGCGCAGCCACGCACTGGCCGGGCTACCCGAGGGCCCGCTGCTCGGCACCGCCGCCGCCGTCCTCACCATCACGCTGGTGTGCAGCGTGCAGTCGCTGCTCGGCGCCGTCGCCGTGGACAAGTTGGTGGCCGGGCGCCATCCGCATCCCGGCCGTTCCGACCTGGACCGTGAACTGCTCGGGCAGGGCGCCGCGAACATCGTCTCGGGGGCGCTCGGCGGGCTGCCGCTCGCGGGCGTCGCCGTCAGAAGTTCGGCGAACGTCCAGTCCGGTGCCGTCAGCCGGAACTCCACAATGCTGCACGGCGTTTGGGTAGTAGTAGCCGCGCTGCTGATGGTCCCGGTGCTCGAGCTGATCCCCCTCGCCTCGCTCGCCGCCCTGGTGATGGCCGTCGGCATCCAGATGGTGTCCCTGCACCACATCCGCACGGTCACCCGACACCGAGAAGTGCTGGTGTACGCCGTCACCACGCTCGGCGTCGTCCTCCTGGGCGTCCTGGAGGGCGTCACGCTGGGAGTCGCCGTAGCCGTCACCGTCGCCCTGCACCGCCTCGCCCGCACCCGCATCACACACGACGAGAAGGAGGGAGCCCATTTCGTCCGTGTAAGAGGGCAGTTGACGTTCCTCGCCGTGCCCCGGCTGAGCCGGGCGCTGCACCTGGTGCCCGCGGGGGCGGACGCCGTCGTGGAGCTGGACGGGTCGTTCATGGACCACGCGGCGTACGAATCCCTGCAGGACTGGCAGCGGACGCACCTGGCGCAGGGCGGCACGGTCGAGCTCACCGGCCGGGCCGGTACGCGTGTCGCGGTGCCCCCGCTGGGCTCCCCCGCACTCGACAGGGACCGGGACTCCGCGGAGGCGTCCGCGTGCCGGTGCCGGCCGTGGACGCCGTGGCGCAACCACCAGTGCGAGCGGCCGCCGACCGCGCCCGGCGGCCATCCGGCCGGTCCGGCCGACCGGTCCGGACCGAGCGGGCAGCAACTCGCACGCGGGATCAGTGCGTTCCAGCGGAACACCGCACCGCTGGTGCGCGGTGAGCTGGCCCGCCTCGCACGCGAGGGGCAGCGGCCGTCACAGCTCTTTCTGACCTGTGCCGACTCACGGCTCATCACGTCGATGATCACCTCCAGCGGTCCCGGCGACCTCTTCGTCGTGCGCAATGTCGGAAACCTGGTGCCTCTGCCCGGCGCGGAGAGCGGGGACGACTCGGTGGCCGCGGCGATCGAGTACGCGGTGGACGTACTGAAGGTGCGGTCCATCACCGTGTGCGGGCATTCCGGGTGCGGGGCGATGCAGGCCCTGCTCACAGCGGAGCAGGGCGGTGTGCAGACGCCGCTCAGGCGCTGGTTGCGGCACGGGCTGCCCAGCCTGGAGCGGATGGCCGACGAGGAGCGGCCCTGGGCCCGTATCACCGGGCGGGAGCCGACCGACGTGGTCGAACAGCTGTGCCTGACCAATGTGGTGCAGCAACTGGAGCATCTGCGGGCGCACGAATCCGTGGCCCGGGCGCTCGGCGAGGGCTCGCTCGAACTGCAGGGGATGTACTTCCACGTCGGCGAGGCGCAGGCGTATCTGCTCACCACGTCCGAGAAGGGCGACGTCTTCGGCCGGGTGGGGGCGGCCGACGGGGATCTGCGCAGCCCCGCGTGACATCGTGGTGGCGCGCGACGCGGCCCGGTCGGCCGGGCCGTGCGCCACGCCCCGGGACATACGCGGTCGGCTGTGAGATATATCGCCGAATGAACCGGGGTGCCGAGGCGTACGTGACCTGGGGGAGACCTGTTCAGCCATGACGGCCCCTACAGGTCTAAACCAATTTTCGGACGACTCTTGTCACCGAGCCCCCCGGTCTGATGAGCTGTGGCCTGGGACACAACGGACACCCTGAGAAAGGGAGATGTCGTGAGCAACGAAAGCCTGGCCAACCTGCTCAAGGAAGAGCGGAGGTTCGCGCCCCCTGCCGACCTGGCCGCGAACGCCAACGTCACGGCAGAGGCGTACGAACAGGCCAAGGCTGACAGGCTCGGTTTCTGGGCCGAGCAGGCCCGGCGGCTGACCTGGGCCGTGGAACCGACCGAGACCCTCGACTGGTCGAACCCGCCCTTCGCCAAGTGGTTCAAGGACGGCGAGCTCAACGTCGCGTACAACTGCGTCGACCGCCATGTGGAAGCCGGGCACGGCGACCGGGTGGCCATCCACTTCGAGGGCGAGCCCGGTGACAGCCGTGCCATCACCTACGCCGAGCTCAAGGACGAGGTCTCCAAGACCGCCAACGCCCTGCTGGAGCTGGGAGTTCAGAAGGGTGACCGGGTCGCCGTCTACATGCCGATGATCCCCGAGACCGCGATCGCGATGCTGGCCTGCGCCCGCATCGGAGCCGCGCACTCCGTCGTCTTCGGCGGCTTCTCGGCGGACGCGCTCGCCACCCGTATCCAGGACGCCGACGCGAAGGTCGTCATCACCTCCGACGGCGGCTACCGGCGCGGCAAGCCGTCCGCGCTCAAGCCCGCCGTCGACGACGCGATCGACCGCGTGGACAACGTCGAGCACGTGCTCGTCGTGCGCCGTACGGGCCAGGAGGTCGCCTGGACCGAAGGCCGGGACGTCTGGTGGCACGAGATCGTCGAGCGGCAGTCCGCCGAGCACACCCCGGAGGCGTTCGACGCGGAGCACCCGCTGTTCATCCTCTACACATCGGGTACGACGGGGAAGCCGAAGGGCATCCTGCACACCTCCGGCGGCTACCTCACGCAGGCTTCGTACACCCACTGGGCCGTCTTCGACCTCAAGCCGGAGACCGACGTGTACTGGTGCACCGCGGACGTCGGCTGGGTCACCGGGCACTCGTACATCGTGTACGGACCGCTGGCCAACGGCGCGACCCAGGTCATGTACGAGGGCACGCCCGACACGCCGCACCAGGGCCGCTTCTGGGAGATCGTGCAGAAGTACGGCGTGACGATCCTCTACACCGCGCCCACCGCGATCCGTACGTTCATGAAGTGGGGCGACGACATCCCCGCCAAGTTCGACCTGAGCAGCCTGCGGGTTCTGGGGTCCGTGGGTGAGCCGATCAACCCCGAGGCCTGGATCTGGTACCGCAAGAACATCGGCGCCGACAGTGCGCCGATCGTCGACACGTGGTGGCAGACCGAGACCGGCGCGATGATGATCTCCCCGCTGCCGGGTGTGACCGAGACCAAGCCCGGCTCCGCGCAGCGGCCGCTGCCCGGCATCTCCGCGACCGTCATCGACGACGAGGCGAACGAGGTCCCGAACGGCGGTGGCGGCTACCTCGTCCTCACCGAGCCGTGGCCGTCGATGCTGCGCACCATCTGGGGCGACGACCAGCGGTTCATCGACACGTACTGGTCGCGCTTCGAGGGCAAGTACTTCGCCGGCGACGGCGCGAAGAAGGACGACGACGGGGACATCTGGCTCCTTGGGCGCGTCGACGACGTGATGCTCGTGTCCGGGCACAACATCTCGACGACGGAGGTCGAGTCGGCGCTGGTCTCGCACCCGACGGTGGCCGAGGCGGCGGTCGTGGGTGCCGCGGACGAGACGACGGGGCAGGCGATCGTGGCCTTCGTGATCCTGCGGGGTACGGCGTCCGAGGACGAGAACCTGGTCGCCGAGCTGCGCAACCACGTCGGCGCAACGCTCGGGCCGATCGCCAAGCCCAAGCGGATCCTGCCGGTGGCGGAGCTGCCGAAGACGCGGTCCGGGAAGATCATGCGGCGACTCCTGCGGGACATCGCGGAGAACCGTCAGCTCGGGGATGTCACGACGCTGACGGACTCGACGGTGATGGACCTGATCCAGGCGAAGCTGCCGGCGGCGCCGAGCGAGGACTGAGGGTCCCTGTCGGAAGGGGGCGCCCGGCACATGCCGGGCGCCCCCTTCTTGTGCTGCCGGAGCCCCGATCGCAATGATCGGGTAAAATTGTCAGCTCAAGGTGTGCCGGGAAGTCTGGTCGGCAAGCCGTCCGTGAGTTCTCGCGACGGCCGTCAGCATGTCGTACCGACCCGGAGGTTTCCGCCGTGGCCGCGCCCCGCACCCATGACCGCACGTTCCTCGGGCGTCTCTCCCTGCCCGAGCGGAACTTCGTCGCGGATGCGCTGCGGACCGAGACCGTCGGCGGTGTGCTGCTCCTCCTCGCCGCGATCGCCGCGCTGGTCTGGGCGAACATACCCGCGCTGCACAGCAGCTACGAGAGCATCAGTCACCACCACCTCGGCCCCGCCGCCCTCGGCCTCGATCTGTCCGTCCAGCACTGGGCGGCCGAAGGCCTCCTCGCGATCTTCTTCTTCGTCGCCGGGATCGAGCTCAAGCGCGAGCTGGTCGCGGGTGACCTGCGGGATCCACGCGCCGCCGCGCTCCCTGTCGTCGCCGCACTCTGCGGTATGGCCGTCCCCGCAGTCGTCTACGCCCTCACCAACGCCACCGGCGGTGGCTCCTTCGCCGGCTGGGCGGTCCCCACGGCCACCGACATCGCCTTCGCGCTCGCCGTCCTGGCCGTCATCGGCACCTCCCTGCCCTCCTCCCTGCGCGCCTTCCTGCTCACCCTCGCCGTCGTCGACGATCTGTTCGCGATTCTGATCATCGCGATCTTCTTCACGACCGATATCGACTTCGTGGCCCTCGGCGGCGCCGTGGTCGGCCTCGCGGTGTTCTGGGTGCTGCTGCGGAAGGGCGTGAGCGGCTGGTACGTGTACGTCCCGCTCGCCCTGGTCATCTGGGGGCTGATGTACAACAGCGGCATCCACGCCACCATCGCCGGCGTGGCCATGGGGCTCATGCTGCGCTGCCACCGCCACGAGGACGAGGAGCACTCCCCCGGCGAGCGCATCGAACATCTCGTACGGCCCCTGTCCGCCGGTCTCGTTGTGCCGCTGTTCGCCCTGTTCAGCGCGGGTGTCGCGGTCTCGGGCGGGGCGCTCGGGGACGTGTTCACCAAGCCGGAGACACTCGGCGTCGTACTCGGCCTCGTCGTCGGCAAAGCGGTCGGCATCTTCGGCGGTACCTGGCTGACGGCCCGCTTCACCCGGGCCTCGCTCAGCGACGACCTCACCTGGCCCGACGTGTTCGCCGTCGCCACCCTGGCCGGCATCGGCTTCACGGTCTCGCTGCTCATCGGCGACCTCGCGTTCAAGGGCAACGCCGTGCTCACCGACGAGGTCAAGGCCGCCGTCCTCACCGGATCGCTGATCGCGGCCGCGTGCGCGACCACGCTGCTGAAGATACGCAACGCCAAGTACCGCGCCCTGTGCGCGGAGGAGGAGCGCGACGAGGACCTCGACGGCATTCCGGACATCTACGAGCAGGAGGAGCCGGCCTACCATCTGCGCATGGCCGAGATCCTCGAACGGAAGGCCGCCGAACACCGCAGGCTCGCCGCATGGAAGTCCGCCGACAGCGGGACGCCGGCCGAAGCCGGGGAGGGCACCACCGCCGGAGAATGGAACGGCCACACGCGCCGGAGACCGTAACGGCTTGCCTGCCGAAGTGGCGGGCGGGGCAAGCGAGGAGAACGACCGTCCGGCATGATCTGACACATCCACAAAACTCCGCAGCGTCCGCGGAGCACGTACGCAGAGAGCAGGGAGACCGCGATGAGCGCACCCGACGGCAGCCCGGTCGGCGCCGAACGCAGCATCGGCCAGCTGTTCGCCTCGGCGACGACCGAATTGTCCGCACTGGTGCACGACGAGATCGCGCTGGCCAAGGCCCAGCTCAAGCAGGACGTCAAGCGCGGCGCGTCGAGCGGAGGCGCGTTCTCGGCCGCGGGGGCCGTGCTGCTGTTCTCCCTGCCCATGTTGAACTTCGCGCTGGCGTACGGGATCCGGACCTGGAGCGGCTGGAACATGGCCGTCTGCTTCCTGCTGTCCTTCGCCGCCAACGTGCTGGTCGCCGGACTGCTCGCGCTGATCGGCGTGGCCTTCGCGAAGAAGGCCAAGAAGAGCAAGGGCCCGCAGAAGGTCGCCGCGTCGATGAAGGAGACCGCGGGCGTCCTGCAGCACGCCAAACCGCATCCCCGTCAGCCGAGTCGGACCGACACGGCGGTCGAGGCTGTGGCACGCTCGTCCTCATGACGGACCCCGCCACTCCTTCGGCGCAACCCACCTCGGTCGTACGGCTCGACGGTCCCTGGACGCACCGGGACGTCGCCGCCAACGGCGCGCGGTTCCACATCGCGGAACTGGGCGACGGTCCGCTTGTGCTGCTGCTGCACGGCTTCCCGCAGTTCTGGTGGGCCTGGCGGCACCAATTGGTGGCGCTCGCCGACGCGGGCTTCCGGGCCGTGGCGATGGATCTGCGCGGGGTCGGCGGCAGTGACCGTACGCCGCGCGGTTACGACCCCGCGAACCTCGCCCTCGACATCACCGGGGTCGTACGGTCCCTGGGGGAGCCCGACGCCGCGCTCGTCGGCCACGACCTGGGGGGATACCTCGCCTGGACGGCGGCCGCCATGCGCCCCAAGCTCGTGCGGCGGCTCGTGGTCACCTCGATGCCTCATCCGCGGCGCTGGCGCTCGGCGATGCTCGGCGACGTCAAGCAGACATCCGCGGGCTCCTACATCTGGGGGTTCCAGCGTCCCTGGATCCCCGAGCGCCGGCTCACCGCCGACGACGCCGCCCTGGTCGGCCGTCTGATCCGGGACTGGTCGGGGCCGCGGCTGCCGGACGACGAGACCGTGGAGATGTACCGGCGCGCCATGTGCATCCCATCGACGGCGCACTGTTCGATCGAGCCGTACCGCTGGATGGTGCGTTCCCTGGCCCGGCCCGACGGCATCCAGTTCAACCGGCGCATGAAGCGGCCCGTACGGGTCCCGACGCTGCATCTGCACGGCTCGCTGGATCCCGTGATGCGGACGAGGAGCGCGGCCGGATCGGGTGAGTACGTCGAGGCGCCGTACCGCTGGCGGCTGTTCGACGGGCTGGGGCACTTCCCGCACGAGGAGGACCCGGTGGCGTTCTCCGCCGAGCTGATCAACTGGCTCAAGGACCCCGAGCCCGACCGCTGACCCTGCGCCGGGGCCCGCGGGAATCGGCCAGTCGTCCGGAAGGCTTCGAACCCGGTCCGTGACCACCCGGACGCGCCCGGTATCCGGACGGGAACGGCTGTTCTACGAACGGCCACATGCCCGGCGCATAGGCCGATTGAAGGGCCCGGGGGCGGTTATCGACCTTGGGGCGGGGGCAGACGTCGGGGTATGGGCTGGACGCACGACTACAGTGACGCAGCACGCAACCGCCGCTCGGCCACGGTGCCGAGCTCCCACCAGAGGGGTGCCCCGCAGCTGCCGGGCACGGACCCTCGGGTGGGCATCCCGCACATTCTGCGCCGCCGGGCCCGCTGGGTCTCGGTACGCCTGCGTCACCCGCGCGGCTGACCCCGCTCTGAGCAGTCAGAGCGCGCAGCTGTCGCTGTCCACCTGCTGGTTCGCCGTACGACCCTTGGCGATGTCCTCCTGGACCTCGTCCGCGGTGAGCGCGTACCCCGTGTTGGCGTCGTCGAGGGACTTCGCGAAGACCACTCCGTAGACCCTGCCCTGAGGCGTGAGCAGCGGGCCGCCGGAGTTGCCCTGGCGGACGGTCGCGTACAGCGAGTACACGTCACGGCGGACCGTGCCGCGGCGGTAGATGTCCGGGCCGTTGGCCGTGATGCGGCCGCGGACGCGGGCGGGCTGGACGTTGTACGACCCGTTCTCCGGGAAGCCGGCGACGATCGCGCTGCTGCCGCCGGCCGCGTCCGAGGACACGAACCGCAACGCCGGCGCGTCCAGGTCGGGCACGTCCAGTACGGCGATGTCGCGCCGCCAGTCGTAGAGGACGACCTTCGCGTCGTACTTCCTGCCCTCACCGCCTATCTGGACGGTGGGCTCGTCGACCCCGCCGACCACGTGCGCGTTGGTCATCACGCGCCGGTTGCCGAAGACGAAGCCGCTGCCTTCGAGGACCTTGCCGCAGCTCTGCGCGGTGCCCATGACCTTGACGATGGACCGCTGTGCGCGCGTGGCGACCGCACTCCTGGCCAGGGCCGGGTCGGGGGGCTGGACCTCGGTGATGGGCTCGTTCGCGAACGGGCTGAAGACCTGCGGGAAGCCGTTCTGCGCGAGGACCGAGGAGAAGTCCGCGAACCAGGTGTCCGCCTGCGCGGGCAGGGCGCGGGAGACGCCGAGGAGGACCTTGGAGCCGCGGACCTCCTTGCCGAGCGTCGGCAGTGTCGTACCGGCCAGGGCCGAGCCGATCAGCCACGCGACCAGGAGCATCGCCACCACGTTGACGAGGGCACCGCCCGTGGCGTCCAGGGCTCGGGCCGGGGACCAGGTGATGTACCGGCGCAGCTTGTTGCCGAGATGGGTGGTCAGGGCCTGGCCGACGGAGGCGCAGACGATCACGACGACGACGGCGACGACAGCGACGGTCGTGCTCACCTTGTGGTCGCCCGTCACCTTGTCCCAGAAGAACGGGAGCAGATAGACCGCTACGAGACCACCGCCCAGGAAACCGATCACCGACAGGATGCCGACGACGAAGCCCTGGCGATAGCCGACGATCGCGAACCACACCGCGGCGACCAGCAACAGGATGTCCAGCACGTTCACTGCTTCAAGCCTCGCCTCATCATGTTCCGGTCGCCCTCGTCCGGCCGGGGAACCGGCCCGTCACGCAGCGGCAATGGGGCACGGCGTCCCCCGGGAAAACACAGCACGGGGGCCACCTTGTCATGCGCGCCAGTCGAGCGGGACCTGCTTGTCCCGGTCCCACGGACGCTCCCAACCCGCGTAATGCAGCAGGCGGTCGATGACCCCCGCCGTGAAGCCCCACACGAGGGCCGATTCGACCAGGAATGCCGGACCCCGGTGCCCGCTGGGGTGGACAGTGGTGGCTCTGTTGGCCGGATCCGTGAGATCCGCCACGGGGACGGAGAAGACCCGCGCCGTCTCGTTCGGATCGACGACGCCCACCGGGCTCCGCTCACGCCACCAGCCGAGGACGGGCGTCACGACGAAGCCGCTGACCGGGATGTAGAGCTTGGGGAGCGCACCGAAGAGCTGGACGCCACGCGGGTCCAGCCCGGTCTCCTCCTCGGCCTCGCGGAGCGCGGCCCGCAGCGGCCCCTCGGCCTTCGGGTCGCCGTCCTCGGGGTCGAGGGCACCACCGGGGAACGAGGGCTGCCCGGCATGCGAGCGCAGCGAACCGGCACGCTCCATCAGCAGCAGCTCGGGGCCGCGGTCGCCCTCGCCGAACAGGATCAGCACGGCCGACTGGCGCCCCGCGCCGTTCTCCGGCGGCAGGAAGCGGCTGAGCTGGAGCGGCTCGACGGTCTCCACCACCCGCACGACCGGGGCGAGCCAGTCGGGCAGGCCCTCCGTGCTCAGCCGCAGCCGGCCGCTGTCCGTGTCGTTCACGTGATCCGTATTGCTCGCGTGCGTCATCGCCACCCCCGTTCTGCCGATCCCAACGCCCGCGGACCCGCGGATCGTTCCGCGAGTCCCCCGTGTGGGTGTCCCGTCGCGCGGGTCGCCGGAAGACAGCCCTCTCCCGGGTGGCGCGCCGCGCCGCACACGCCCGTCATCCGGCGCCCAGCGGCGGGGCCGGGATTCCGCCCGCGTCCAGGTACGCCTGCGGGGGCTTGAGGCGCTGGCCCGGGAAGCCGCCCTTCTCGTACTTCAGGAGCTTCTTCGCCTTCTCGGGGTCGGTCTCTCCCTCGCCGTAGGCGGGGCAGAGCGGGGCGATCGGGCAGGCACCGCAGGCCGGCTTACGGGCGTGGCAGATACGGCGGCCGTGGAAGATCACGTGGTGCGACAGCATCGTCCACTCGCTCTTGGGGAAGAGCGCGCCGACGGCCGCCTCGATCTTGTCGGGCTCGGTCTCGTCGGTCCACTGCCAGCGGCGGACGAGCCTCTGGAAGTGCGTGTCGACGGTGATGCCGGGGCGGCCGAAGGCGTTGCCCAGCACGACGAAGGCGGTCTTGCGGCCGACGCCGGGCAGTTTGACGAGATCCTCCAGACGGCCGGGGACCTCGCCTCCGAACTGCTCCACCAGGGCCTTGGAGAGCCCTATCACCGACTTGGTCTTGGCCCGGAAGAATCCGGTCGGGCGCAGGATCTCCTCGACCTCCTCCGGGTTGGCCGCCGCGAGGTCCTCGGGGGTCGGGTACCTGGCGAAGAGCGCCGGGGTGGTCTGGTTCACCCGCAGGTCGGTGGTCTGCGCGGACAGGACCGTCGCGACGATCAGCTGGAAGGGGTTCTCGAAGTCCAGCTCCGGGTGGGCGTACGGGTACACCTCGGCGAGCTCGCGGTTGATACGGCGGGCGCGACGCACGAGGGCGGCGCGGGACTCGTTGCCCGGGGGCTTCTTCGCGACGGTCTTCGCGGGGGCGGCCTTCCTGACGGCGACCGTGCCGTTCTCGGCTACGGCCTTCGGGGGAGCGGTCTTCCTGACCGCGGCCTTCTTGACTGCCGCCTTCGTGGCGGTGGTCTTCGTGGCGGTGGTCTTCGTGGCGGCGGCTTTCGAAGCGGCGGCTTTCTTAGCGGCGGTCTTCTTGGTCACGGTCTTCTCGGCGGCGGTCTTCGCAGGGGCCGTCTTTCTGGCCGCGGTCTTCTTGGCGGCGGTCTCTGCCGGAGGCGCTTTGCCGACCGCGGTCTTCTTGGCGGCTGTCTTCGCCGGAGCAGCCTTCTTGGCGGCGGCCGAGGTCTTCTTGGCCGCGGTCTTCGCAGGGGCGGCCTTCTTGGCGGTGGCCGAGGTCTTCTTGGCGGCGGCTTTCTTGGCAGGCCGCTTCGCCAGCGCCCCCTCAGGCGCCGGTTTTGCCTCTTTTGTCGTTTTTCTTCCACCGGCAGGGTTCTGTTCGCCCACAGCAGAATCGCGACGTACAACCACCCGCCCAGCCCCCTTGGCCTGTGCTCTCACCGGCGATTTGGACACCCGGCCAGCCTAAAGCCCGGCACCGACATCCGCCCCGGACCCGAGGGATCAGCCCCCAATTGGCCCCCTGCCGCGTACCCCACTACACCAGTGCGGCATCCTTGTGACAGATCACACTGTTTGGATCGTCCGGCAAAATGGGGAACACGGTCCCCTGGTACACGGGGGAGCAAGATCCCCTGAGCAGGTCGACAAGGAGAGAACTCGTGGACGACGTTCTGCGGCGCGCCCCGCTCTTCGCGGCGCTCGATGACGAGCAGGCCGCGGAGCTCCGCGCCTCCATGAGTGAGGTGACCCTCGCCCGCGGCGACTCGCTGTTCCACGAGGGCGACCCTGGTGATCGCCTCTACGTGGTGATGGAGGGCAAGGTCAAGCTTCACCGCACCTCCCCCGACGGCCGCGAGAACATGCTGGCCGTCCTTGGCCCGGGTGAGCTGATCGGCGAGCTGTCGCTGTTCGACCCTGGTCCGCGTACGGCGACGGCGACCGCGCTGACCGAGGTCAAGCTGCTGGGCCTGGGCCACGGCGACCTCCAGCCGTGGCTGAACGCACGGCCCGAAGTGGCCGCTGCGCTGCTGCGCGCCGTCGCACGGCGACTGCGCAAGACCAACGACCAGATGTCCGACCTGGTCTTCTCGGACGTGCCCGGCCGTGTGGCCCGCGCACTGCTGGACCTCTCGCGGCGGTTCGGCGTGCAGTCCGAAGAAGGCATCCATGTCGTGCACGACCTCACGCAGGAGGAGTTGGCCCAGCTGGTCGGCGCCTCGCGTGAGACGGTCAACAAGGCGCTGGCGGACTTCGCCGGGCGCGGCTGGCTCCGGCTGGAGGCGCGCGCGGTGATCCTGCTGGACGTGGAGCGGCTGGCGAAGCGGTCGCGCTGACGCTTGGCCCCGGCCGTACGACCCCGGGTCCCGTTTCCTGTTGAGGCGGGACCCGTAGTCATTCCGTGCCCAAGGCCTCGTAGTCAGTGCCGTGCCCAAGGACCCGTCGTCGTTGCCGTGCCCAAGGGTTGTCGCTGAAAAAATCGGGCGCAGCCAGGGCACATGCAGGGGCACAGTCGCCGCCGTCCGTGACCGGCTTCCCGGCGTCTTCGGCGCGCGGATGACCAGCGCTTACCTCTACGGTTCGATTCCGCGCGGCACCGCGCGCGTGGGGCACAGCGATCTCGATCTGCTGGTCGCCGCGGGCGAGGAGCCCACCGAAGCGGACCGCGATGACGCCCGTGCCTTCGGGGAGGCACTCGACGCGGACTTCCCTGAGATCGACGGCGTCGGAACGCTCTTCTTCAGCCGTGCGCGGCTGCGGAGCGACCTGGAGACCTACGACCTCGGGTGGTTCGTCGCCTGCCTCTGCACGCCCCTGCCGGGCGAGGACCTTGCCGAGCGCCTGCCCCGCTACCAGCCCGACTCCCTCCTGGCCCGCGAGACCAACGGCGACCTCGCGCTGCTCCTGGAGCGAGTGGCGGTGGCGTGTCGCCGACGCCGCCACGGACCAGGCTCGCCGCGCCCTCGTACGCGGCGTCTCCCGACATCTCGTCCGCACGGGCTTCACCCTGGTCATGCCTCGCTGGAACGGCTGTACCAGCGACCTGAAGGAGATGGCCGAGGCGTTCGCCGCGTACTACCCGGAGCGAGCCGAGCAGATGCGCACGGCGGCCGTCCCTGGTACGAGCCGAGCGGCGATCCCGCCGTCCTGCGCTCGTACGTCGACGATCTCGGGTCCTGGCTCGCCGAGGAGGACGCGCGCGTGCACTCCGTCAAAACCCCGCGGGCCCAGGGATCAGATCAGCCCGTGCTCCCTCAGGTAGTCCAGCTGAGCCCGCACCGACAGCTCAGCCGCCGGCCACAGGGAGCGGTCCACGTCCGCATACACATGGGCCACGACGTCGCTTGGCGTCCGGTGACCGTCCTCGACCGCCGTCTCGACCTGGGCGAGGCGATGGGCCCGGTGGGCCAGGTAGTACTCGACGGCGCCCTGGGCGTCCTCCAGGACGGGCCCGTGGCCGGGGAGCACGGTGTGGACGCCGTCGTCGACGGTGAGCGACCTGAGGCGGCGCAGGGAGTCCAGATAGTCCCCCAGGCGGCCGTCGGGGTGCGCCACGACCGTCGTACCGCGACCCAGGATGGTGTCCCCCGTCAGTACGGCCTGATCGGCCGGGAGGTGGAAGCACAGGGAGTCCGCGGTGTGGCCTGGCGTCGGTACGACACGCAGTTCCAGGCCGCCCACCGTGACGACGTCCCCCTGGCCCAAGCCCTCGTCGCCGTGCCGGAGCGCCGGGTCGAGGGCACGCACCTTCGTGCCCGTCAGCTCGGCGAACCGCACGGCGCCCTCCGCGTGGTCCGGGTGGCCGTGCGTGAGCAGGGTGAGCGCGATCCGCTTGCCCGACTTCTCCGCCGTGTCGATCACGTTGTTCAGGTGCCCGTCGTCGAGCGGGCCGGGGTCGATCACCACCGCCAGCTCGGAGCCGGGCTCGGAGACGATCCAGGTGTTGGTGCCGTCGAGGGTCATCGCCGACGCGTTGGGGGCGAGGACGTTCACGGCACGCTCGGTGGCGGGACCCGAGAGAACCCCGCCGCGCGGCTGGCCGGGGAGGGATGCGGCGTCCGTCATGCGGGGGCACCTTCCGTCGCGTGGGTCATGCGCGCGTGGTTCATGCGGGCGCTCCACCCGTCGGGACGCGCTTGGTGAACTCGTCGTGGCCGGGCCAGGTCAGCACGACCTCGCCGTCCTCCAGACGGGCCCGGGCCAGGACCGGGGTCAGATCGCGGCCGGGCGCGGCCCGCAGCGCCTCGGCGGCGGTCGCGTACGGGGTCAGCTGGCGCAGGGTCGCGATGGTGGGCGGCATCATCAGCAGGTCGCCCTTGTCGTACGAGGCAGCCGCTTCCGACGGGCGGATCCACACCGTGCGGTCGGCCTCCGTGGAGGCGTTCCGGGTGCGCTGCCCTTCGGGGAGCGCGGCCACGAAGAACCACGTGTCGTAGCGGCGGGTCTCGAACTCCGGAGTGATCCAGCGGGTCCACGCGCCGAGCAGGTCGGAGCGCAGAACCAGCCCCCGGCGGTCGAGGAACTCGGCGAACGACAGGTCCCGGGCGACCAGGGAGGCGCGGTCCGCCTCCCAGTCCGGGCCCGTGGTGTCGCCGACGACCGACGCCGGGGTGGGGCCGGCGAGCAGGACGCCCGCCTCCTCGTACGTCTCCCGTACGGCGGCGCAGACGATGGCCTGGGCCGACGTCTCGTCGGCACCGAGGCGGTCGGCCCACCACGCGCGCGTGGGGCCCGCCCAGCCGATCCTGCGGTCGTGGTCACGGGGGTCCACACCGCCGCCCGGGTAGGCGTACGCGCCTCCGGCGAAGGCCATGGAGGCGCGTCTGCGCAGCATGTGGACGGCCGGGGCGCCGTCGGTGTCCTTGAGGAGCATGACAGTGGCCGCGCGCTTCGGGACGACCGGAGTGAGCGTGCCCTCCGCGAGCGCACGGATCCGCTCTGGCCACTCCGGTGGAAACCACTGCCCATTCGCCATGGGCGGAGGCTATCCCGTAGTGAGCGGATGTTCGAGAGGCGACGATCGCCCTGTCCGGGGGAGCCCTCCAGGGCGCCGCCTGCCTCGTCGGGGAGCCGCCGACGAAACAGCCGAAACAGTCACTCGCAAGAGACGCCGTCAAGCCTCTCCGGAGGCGCGACTACGCCTCCGTCAGCTCCACCTGGATCTCCACCTCGACCGGCGCGTCCAGCGGGAGCACCGCCACACCGACCGCGCTGCGGGCGTGTACGCCCTTGTCGCCGAGGACCTCGGCCAGCAGTTCGCTCGCGCCGTTGACGACGCCCGGCTGGCCCGTGAAGTCCGAGGCGGACGCCACGAAACCCACGACCTTCACCACGCGCGCGATGCGGTCCAGGTCGCCCGCGACGGACTTGACCGCGGCGAGCGCGTTCAGCGCGCAGGTACGGGCCAGGTCCTTGGCCTCCTCCGCGGTGACCTCGGCGCCCACCTTGCCGGTGACCGGAAGCTTCCCCTCCACCATCGGGAGCTGGCCGGCGGTGTACACATACACCCCGGACTGCACGGCGGGCTGGTAGGCGGCCAGCGGCGGCACGACCTCCGGCAGGGTCAGCCCGAGTTCGGTCAGCCGGGACTCGACCGCGCTCATGCCTGCTTCTCCCGCTTCAGGTAGGCCACCAGCTGCTCGGGGTTGTTCGGCCCGGGCACGACCTGGACGAGCTCCCAGCCGTCCTCGCCCCAGGTGTCCAGAATCTGCTTCGTGGCGTGGACGAGCAGCGGCACGGTTGCGTATTCCCACTTGGTCATGGGGCGACTGTAGCCGCTGTGGCGGCCGGGGCATGCGGCCGACCACCGCCGCTGGTGCGGCCGGGTACGGGGCCGATCACGGCCCCCATACGACAGGACAGTTGTTCGACTGTGACCGGAGTTGTCCACAGCCTCCCGCGTACGCCGCGCGCGGACTGGTTAGGCTCGAAGACGTGAGCAGGCTCCAGGTCGTCAGCGGCAAGGGCGGGACCGGAAAGACGACGGTCGCCGCGGCACTCGCGCTCGCCCTCGCGACCGAGGGCAAGCGGACCCTTCTGGTCGAGGTCGAAGGCAGACAGGGCATCGCACAGCTCTTCGAGACGGAGGCGCTGCCGTACGAGGAACGGAAGATCGCCGTCGCCCCGGGCGGCGGCGAGGTGTACGCGCTGGCGATCGACCCCGAACTGGCCCTGCTGGACTACCTCCAGATGTTCTACAAACTGGGCGGCGCGGGGCGGGCCCTGAAGAAGCTCGGCGCCATCGACTTCGCCACCACCATCGCGCCCGGCCTCAGGGACGTGCTCCTCACGGGCAAGGCGTGCGAGGCGGTTCGCAGAAAGGACAGAAGCGGCCGTTTCACCTACGACTACGTGGTGATGGACGCGCCGCCCACAGGGCGCATCACCCGCTTCCTGAATGTGAACGACGAGGTGGCGGGCCTCGCCAAGATCGGCCCGATACACAATCAGGCCCAGGCCGTGATGCGGGTGCTGAAGTCCCCCGAGACGGCCGTGCACCTGGTGACCCTCCTTGAGGAGATGCCCGTCCAGGAGACCGCGGACGGGATCGCCGAGCTGCGCGCCGCGAAGCTGCCGGTGGGGCGCATCATCGTGAACATGGTGCGACCCTCGGTCCTGGACCAGTCGGCACTGGAGCTCGCACGCGCCGTGCCGCGGACGGCCATCGCCAAGTCCCTGTCGGGCGCCGGGCTCGGTGGTGCGCGTCGCGGCGGGCTCGCGGAGCGGCTGGTGGACCCGCTGCTCCAGCAGGCCGACGAGTACGCGGAGCGGTTCGCCCTGGAGCGCGAGCAGCGCGCGGTGCTCACGGAGCTGGGCCTGCCGCTGCACGAACTGCCGCTGCTCGCCGAGGGCATGGACCTGGCGGGCCTGTACGAACTGGCCACGGAACTGCGTCAGCAAGGGATCTCATGAGCTCGGACCCGGCCCCCACGCACGACGACACGGCCTCCGCACCGGATGCGGCACACCTCCACGACACGGGCTCCATGCGCGCGTTGAAGCACGTCCCCGTCCTGGAGGTCGACCCCCTCCTCGACGACCCGAGAACCCGCATCGTCGTGTGTTGCGGTTCCGGAGGCGTCGGTAAGACGACCACCGCGGCGGCCCTGGGGCTGCGCGCCGCCGAACGCGGCCGCAAGGTGGTCGTGCTCACCATCGACCCGGCCCGCCGGCTCGCTCAGTCGATGGGCATCGACGCGCTCGACAACACCCCGCGGCGGGTCAAGGGCATCGAGGACGCGGCGGGCGGCGAACTGCACGCCATGATGCTCGACATGAAGCGCACCTTCGACGAGATCGTCGAGGCACACGCGGATCCCGAGCGGGCGGCCGCGATTCTGGGCAACCCCTTCTACCAGTCACTCTCGGCGGGCTTCGCGGGCACGCAGGAGTACATGGCGATGGAGAAGCTGGGGCAGCTGCGCGCCCGGGACGAGTGGGACCTCATCGTCGTCGACACACCGCCCTCGCGCTCGGCGCTGGACTTCCTGGACGCCCCCAAGCGCCTCGGGTCCTTCCTGGACGGCAAGCTGATCCGGGTCCTGATGGCCCCGGCGAAGGTGGGCGGCCGCGCGGGCATGAAGTTCCTGAACGTCGGGATGTCGATGATGACGGGCGCCCTGGGGAAACTGCTCGGAGGCCAGCTCCTGAAGGACGTTCAGACGTTCGTGGCCGCCATGGACACCATGTTCGGCGGGTTCCGCACGCGCGCGGATGCCACGTACAAGCTGCTGCAGGCACCCGGTACGGCGTTCCTGGTGGTGGCTGCCCCGGAGCGGGACGCCCTGCGCGAAGCCGCGTACTTCGTGGAACGCCTGGCCGCGGAGGACATGCCGCTGGCCGGTCTGGTACTCAACCGGGTCCACGGCAGCGGTGCCGCCCAGCTGTCGGCGGAACGGGCACTCGCCGCGGTGGAGAACCTCGACCTCGCCGCCGATCCGCCCGCGGCGGAAAATCTTGAAGAGCCCCGCATTGTGGATCAGGAGGAAGGGAAAGCTGGACTTCGTAACTCTCCCGACACGTACGGAAGTTCAGAATCTCCCTCATCCGAAGCACCCGTCCCCGCCGAAGGCTCCCCCGCCGCCACGGACCTGGACCGGAGCGTCGAGCAACTCACCGCCGGCCTGTTGAGGCTGCATGCGGAACGTATGCAGCTGCTCTTCCGCGAGCAGCGCACGCGTGACCGTTTCACCGCACTCCACCCCGAGGTGGCCGTGGCCGAAGTGGCCGCGCTGCCCGGCGATGTCCATGACCTCGCGGGTCTGCGGGACATCGGGGACCGGCTCGCGGCCAACCGCCCGGAACGTCCCGAGGAGCGCGAGGCGTACGCGTAGGGCCCCGGGATTCTGCCCCTGGCGTCGCCCGTGGGGAAGCGAGCCCATGGGGCACGGTACAAGGCCGTCCGCGAGCCCGTGGGCGCAGCACGGAGCTGCGGGATGTCCAGCAGTCCCGGCCACGGGCACCCGAACGCCCACGCGAGAGAGCAGCCTGAGCCGACCATGGCGGGCGCGCCAACAACGGCACACCCGCTCCCTGGGCGCGGACGTCCATGGCCGGTGACGGCGGACCGTCGCCCCGGGCGGACCCTCAGCTCACCGCCGCGTAGTTCTCGTACACCTCTTCCTCGTCGAGGGGCAGCAGGCCCGCTCCCCGCTCGTACTCCGTACGCGCGGTCTCGAGCAGGCGACGCCACGAAGTGACGGTCGGCCGCCTGCGCAGCAGTGCGCGGCGTTCCCGCTCCGTCATGCCACCCCACACGCCGAATTCGACGCGGTTGTCCAGCGCGTCGGCCAGGCACTCCGTGCGTACCGGGCAACCGGTGCACACCGCCTTGGCCCTGTTCTGCGCTGCTCCTTGAACGAACAGTTCATCCGGATCGGTAGTGCGGCAGGCCGCCTGCGCACTCCAGTCGGTTACCCAGCCCATACCGGCGCCGTCCTCTCCCGAATCGAGGCTCCCCCACGGCGGCAGCGGCATATTCACCGCCGCCAGTTGAGGACGTTACGGAAGGTGGGCACAGCGCAACACCCCCTTCGGGCCCAATCTTGAATGGCCCGAACGGACTATGGGTAAGCGGCAGATCACCCGGGGGAGTGAGCTGGTGACGTACGTGACTTTCCGGACAAACCGGGGCAGTTCAGCGGTGTCACAACGGACGCCTGGTGACACACAAGGCGGATTCGGACACGCACCCAACAAAAAAGTCGGGGGAACACCGGAACGATTCGGGGTCGCCGGACGTACTTGATACGTGGCCCTACTGCTGTGACAGTTGGGAGCAGCTTAGGCCAAGGCCTATACGCGTGTCCGGCGAATGAGAACGTAGGCTGCCCTCATGCCAAAGAAGCGCTCGGGCGGGGGGCTGTCCCCCGTGCAGCAGGCCGCCAAGTTCCTCGGAGTGAGTGTGCTCGCGGGGGCGGTGATGGCCGGCATCGCGCTGCCCGCCGCCGGTGCGCTCGGGCTTGCGGCCAAGGGATCGGTCCAGGGATTCGACGACATCCCGGCCAATCTGAAGAGCCCGCAGTTGAGCCAGCGCACCACCATCCTGGACAGCAACGGCGGCGAGATCGCCACGGTCTACTCGCGCGACCGCACGGTGGTGGACCTCAAGGACATCTCGCCGTACATGCAGAAGGCGATCGTCGCGATCGAGGACTCGCGGTTCTACCAGCACGGCGCGATCGACCTGAAGGGCGTCCTGCGCGCGCTGAACCAGAACGCACAGAACGGCGGAGTCGCCCAGGGCGCCTCCACGCTCACGCAGCAGCTGGTGAAGAACTACTTCGTGGAGGAGGCCGGTGACGACCCGACCAAGGTCGCCCAGGCCACTCAGCAGACCCTCGGCCGCAAGGTCCGTGAGCTGAAGTACGCGATCCAGATCGAGGAAAAACTCGGCAAGAAGAAGATCCTCGAGAACTACCTGAACATCACGTTCTTCGGCCAGCAGGCCTACGGCGTCGAGGCCGCCTCCCAGCGCTACTTCTCCAAGCACGCCAAGGACCTGAACCTCCAGGAGGCGGCGCTGCTCGCCGGCCTCGTCCAGTCGCCCACGCGGTACGACCCGGTCAACGACGAGGCGGAGGCCAGGAAGCGGCGCAACGTGGTGCTGCAGCGCATGGCCGAGGTCCATGACATCTCGCAGGCCGAGGCCGACAAGGCCAAGAAGACCCCCCTCGGGCTGCACGTGAGCCAGCCGAAGAACGGCTGCATCACGGCGGTCAAGGGCGCGGGCTTCTTCTGCGACTACGTCCGCGAGGTGTTCCTGAACGACCCGATGTTCGGCAAGACCAAGACGGACCGGGCGCAGATCTGGAACCGCGGCGGTCTGACGATCCACACGACGCTCGACCCGCAGGCCCAGGAGTCGGTGCAGCAGTCGATCAAGGACCACGTCAACAAGAGCGACGAGGTGGCCACGGCCGCGACCATCGTCGAGCCTGGCACCGGCAGGATCCTCGCGATGGGCCAGTCCCGTCCGTACGGCTTCGGCAAGAACGAGACGCAGATCAACCTCTCCGTGGACAAGGACATGGGCGGCGGCGCGGGCTACCAGCCCGGTTCGACGTTCAAGCCGATCGTGGCCGCGGCCGCGATCGAGGGCGGCAAGCCGGCGACCCAGGAGTACCCGTCGCCGTACGAGATGCCGTACCCGAGCCCGATCCCGGCCTGCGACGGCCGCAACTGGGTGAACACGGACGGCTCCAAGCTCAGCAACGAGAACGAGTCGGAGCACGGTCCGTACGGCATGAAGGAAGCGACCGCCAAGTCGGTCAACACCTACTACGTGCAGCTGATCAGCGACATCGGCATCTGCCCCGTGGTGGACATGGCCAAGAAGATGGGCGTGAACCGCGCGGACGGCGCGAAGATCACCCAGGCCCCGTCGATCGCGCTCGGCACCCAGGAGATGTCGCCGCTGACGATGGCGAACGCATATGCGACCTTCGCCGACCGTGGCACCTACTGCACGCCGGTCGCCATCGAGTCGATCACGCAGACCATCGGAAACCAGAAGAAGAACCTCGACGTCCCGAAGTCGACATGCACGCGCGCGATGTCGCAGACCACCGCCGACACGATCAACACCATCCTGAAGGGCGTGGTCGAGGACGGTACGGGTACGGAGGCCGGCCTCGGCAGCCGTCCCAGCGCGGGCAAGACCGGTACGACGGACTTCCGCTACGCGGCCTGGTTCGTCGGCTACACGCCGAACATGGCGGGCGCGGTCTGGGTCGGAGACCCGGCGCACAAGCGGCGCATGGTCAACATCACCATCGGCGGCACCACCTGGGACAAGGTCTACGGCGGCAAGGTCCCCGGCCCGATCTGGCGCGACATGATGACGGGCGCGCTGTCGGGCAAACCGGTCCAGGACTTCAACCTCGTCGACATCCCCGACAGCAACCACGACAAGGGGAACGGCAACGGGAACGGCAACGGCGGGCAGGACACGGCCGGCCAGACCAACGGCGGGCTGATCAACGGCGGACTGACCAACGGGACCAACGGCGGCGGGTTCCCGACGCCCACCTTCTCCATCCCGCAGGGATGGATCCAGGGGAACGCAAACGGAGGGAGGGGGAACGGAAACGGCGGGGTGAGAGGGTAACCCCGCAAGGATTCCGCTTCCTTTACGACGACGGGGGCGCCCCTCGGGCTGAGGGGCGCCCCCGTCGTCGTACGCGCTGGTGCGAGGACGGATCGGTCAGCCGCCCGCAAGGAGCTGCTTGACCACGGCGGCGACGCGGCCGCCCTCCGCCTGCCCGGCCACCTTCGGGTTCACGATCTTCATGACCTGGCCCATGGCGCGCGGGCCCTCGGCGCCGGCCGCCTTCGCCTCCTCCACGGCCTGGGCGACGATCTGCCGCAGCTCGTCGTCGGACAGCTGCTTGGGCAGGTACGCGGCGAGCACCTCGCCCTCCGCCGTCTCCCGCTCGGCCTGCTCGGGGCGCCCGCCCTGCGCGAAGGCCTCCGCGGCCTCGCGGCGCTTCTTCGCCTCGCGGATGATCACCTTGGTGATCTCTTCGTCGGAGAGCTCCCGCTTCTCCTTGCCCGCGACCTCTTCCTTCGTGATCGCGGCGAGCGTCAGCCGGAGCGTCGAGGAGCGGAGCTCGTCACGCTCCTTGATCGCGGCGTTGAGGTCTTCCTGCAGCTTCGACTTGAGCGTGGTCATGGCTCAGATTGTCGCAGGTGTGACGGCGCGGGCGCCCGCTGATTTCCACGTGGACAGGGGAAACCGCGGCGGTTCACCGATGGACCGCGACGACGGCCGGGGTTGTCCACAGGTGTGCGTGGGGCGTTCTCCGCTTCTGACACGATGGTCGTATGCGCGCGCGATACGGAGTACCCCTGGGGATCACCGCGGTGGCCACCGCCGGACTGCTGTACTCGGCCGGGTTCGAGACCCGTTCCTTCCGGCTGCGCCGGGTGACGGTCCCGGTGCTGCCCCCGGGGGCGCGCCCGCTGCGTGTGCTCCAGGTCTCCGACATCCACATGGTGAGCGGGCAGCGCAAGAAGCAGCGCTGGCTGCGCTCTCTGGCGGGCCTCCGCCCGGACTTCGTGATCAACACCGGGGACAACCTCTCCGACCCCGAGGGCGTGCCGGAGGTGCTGGACGCGCTGGGCCCGCTGATGGAGTTCCCGGGGGCGTACGTCTTCGGTTCGAACGACTACTACGGCCCCAAACCCCGCAACCCCGCCCGTTATTTGATGGAGAAGGCCAGGGGCCGCCACGGCCTGAACGGCAACCCGCCCGTGGTCGGTGCCATCCACAACCCCTGGGAGGACCTGCGCGACGGCTTCGACGCAGCGGGCTGGCTCAACCTGACGAACACGCGGGGGACCCTGAAGATCGATGGCATGGACATCGAGCTCACGGGCCTGGACGACCCGCACATCAAGCGCGACCGGTACGCGCGCGTGGCCGGCGGCCCCTCCGCGTCGGCGGACTTCTCGATGGGCGTGGTCCACGCGCCGTACCTGCGCACCCTGGACGCGTTCACGGCGGACGGCTACCCGCTGATCCTTGCGGGCCACACCCACGGCGGCCAGCTGTGCATCCCCTTCTACGGCGCCCTGGTCACCAACTGCGACCTGGACACGGACCGGGTCAAGGGCCTGTCGCGGCACACGGCGGAGGGCCGGATGTCGTACCTGCACGTATCGGCGGGCTGCGGGACGAACCGCTATACGCCGGTACGGTTCGCGTGCCCGCCGGAGGCGACCCTGCTGACGCTGGTGGAGAGGGAGTAACGACCGGGGCGAGGCACGGCGCACCGCCCCCGGAGGAATCCGGGCCCATAACCCACCCTGATCACCGGCACGATAACCCACCCGGATCACCCGTATCGCCCCTTTTGCCCGACCCGCTTAGCGTGAGGGCATGATCCCGCCGATACCCAAGGACATCCCGGGCCTCCCGGCGGTGCCGAGCGTGCCGATGCTGTTGCCGGGCGCCGTCCCCGCCTCGGCCGTGGTGGCTCCCACGCACCGCCCTGCGGCAGCGGTCTACCGCCTGCTGGTGGCCCTGGCGGCCGGGGCGGCGGTGGCCGTCGACCTGGTCCTCGGCAGCCCGGTCCGGGTGCTGAGCTACTTCGCGATCCAGAGCAACGTGCTCATCGCGCTGGTCTTCACCCTGTCGTCCTGGCGGGCATGGACGGCCCGCCGCCCGCTGCCGCCGCTGGTGACGGGCGGCACGCTGTTCTACGCCTTGATCGCGGGCCTGGTCTACCACCTGATCCTGGTGTACGAGCCGGGCACCCTC
The DNA here is from genome assembly GCF_040298185.1 of Streptomyces sp. NPDC001634. Lineage (NCBI taxonomy): Bacteria > Bacillati > Actinomycetota > Actinomycetes > Kitasatosporales > Streptomycetaceae > Streptomyces > Streptomyces sp. NPDC001634. The sequence continues at coordinate 95,391 of NZ_JBEOZU010000024.1, forward strand.
TCGATGACAGGCCAGACCGGCGCGCTCACGGGCTGGCCCGCGCTCGCCAACCAGGTGCTGCACACGGTGACGCCCGTCGCGGCACTGCTGGACTGGCTGCTGCTGACAAGCCCGGCCATGCTGCGCCTGCGACACGCGCGGAGGTGGCTGCTGTACCCCATGGCCTACCTGGCCCTCTCCCTCATACGGGGCGAGCTGATCCCGCCGGGCACGCACGGGCGCTACCTCTACCCGTTCCTGGACGCGGGCGCGCTCGGCTACAAGAGCGTTCTCGGCAACGCACTCCTGCTGGGCCTGGGGTTCTTCGCCCTGGCCGTCCTCCTGGTCGCCCTCGACCACATCCGCCCGGCCCCGATCCGACGCCGCACGAAAACCGGATTTCGTCTCCAGCCACCAGTGGGCTAAAGTAAACGACGTCGCCGCGACAAGCAGCGACATCGGGGTGTAGCGCAGCTTGGCAGCGCGCTTCGTTCGGGACGAAGAGGTCGTGGGTTCAAATCCCGCCACCCCGACAGAGAAACACCAGGTCAGGCCCGGTGCTGAGAGATCAGCGCCGGGCCTGATTTGCTGTACGGCCCCGTTTTGGGAGCCATTTGGGAGCCGCCTTCAAGAAACCGGCTCCCAGGGCCCGTCTGTCGACGAGCACGCGGGAGCGTGTGGTCAGATCCAGTCCCCATGCTTGAAGGCGAAGTACAGCGTCAGAGAGACGACGATGACGGCGCTGGAAACGATGAATCCCGACTGGTGTCCGAAGCCGGGGTAGGGAAGGTTCTGTCCGTAGAAGCCAGTGATCGCCGTGGGCACGGCGATGATCGCAGCCCAGCTCGTCACCTTCTTCATGATCAGGTTCATCCGGTTCGCCTGCACCGACAAGTTGGTCTCCATCACCGAGGCCACCAGGTCGCGCAGCGATTCCGTCCACTCGCCGGCACGCAGCACGTGGTCGTACACATCTCGGTAGTACGGCAGCAAGGGGCCGTCGACGACGTCGAGGTCGGGGCGCATGAGGGCGTTGACGACCTCTCGCATGGGCAGTACCACGCGACGGAGCCGGACCAGTGATTTCCCCAGGGCGTAGGACTGGCGCTGTACGGTCTGGATCTGTCGGCCGCCTTCGACGAAGAGCAGAGCGTCCAGTTCCTCGATACGTTCGTCGAGTTGCTGCACCGCGGCGAAGTGCCCGTCGACGACATGGTCGAGCAGGCCGTGGAGCAGAAAGGCGACCCCGTGTGCTGCCAGAGCCGGGGTACAGTCCCAGCGGGCGACCAGATCGTCGACGGCGAACGTGGGGTCCTTGCAGACGGTGAGCAGCGCCCGCGGCGTGAGGATGACCGCGAGCTCGCTCATCGTCAGTCCTGCGCCGTCCGGATCGACGGCGACCGCGTAGACACTGAGGAAGTGATGGGTGCGGTAGTTGTCGAGTTTCGCCCGCTGTCTCTCGTGCAGCGCGTTCTCGAGAGCTAGCTCGTGGAGACCGAGTTCCTTGCCGACCGCCGTGAACTCGGCGCGGTCCGGGCGGTACAGGTCCAACCAAACGGTCGAAGACCGGTCCACCAGATGCCGGGAGATGTCCCGGACCGGGAAGTCCTCCTCGACCAGGGAGCCGTCGCGGTACAGCCGAGTACGGGCCATGTCGCGCACCCCGCACCAGCGGAACATCAGCGGACACCACTACCGGACATCCACCCCGACGGGCGGCACCGCCTTGATCGCCTGTCTGCGGGATTCGGAGTCGCCGCCGAACACGGAACCTCGTCCTCTCACCGTAAGTCGTGCGCCGCCGCACCGGCTGCGCTCGCCGACGGTTCCGGACTCGTTGTCTCTCGGTGAAATGCCTGCTCATGCGCACGCTCCGGAGCCTCGGAGCGGCGTAGAGTGAAAGCACCGGGAGTATTTCGCACAACGGCCGCCATGTCGGTGTCGTTCCCGGCGAGCAGCAACACCGGCCTCCGAGAGGAGGCTCGGGGACAGGTCCGCGTCATGACCGCGACCATCGAACCTACGATCATCAAAGAGCGCCTGCCTTCGGCGCCGGCCCGGCTGTCCCTGACCCCGACCGGCTCGGTTCCAGGTCTTCTGGACGGTGCCTGGTGGCCCCGCTCCCATGATCTCTTCCGGGAGATCCCCACTCTGACGGACGCGCTGGACGCGTGCTGGGGCCGGATCACCCACGTCACCGTGAACCCGGCCCACTGGCCCGTCATCCCGCGCAAGGTCCCCGTCACGGGGCACACGGTGCATGTCGGCTGGTTCGCCGACGAGCAGGACCCGAACAAAGTGATGCTCTTCTCCTACACGGTGGGCCGCCTGGACCTGCTGGTGATCCCTCCGGAGACGGAGCCGGCCGCCGCCGCCCGGCTGATGGCAGCAGCAACCGATCCGGGACGTATCCGCACCGCCAGCGGTCTGATGGCCGACGAGGCCATCAGCCACGACGCGACAGAGGCTCGGATCCTGGAAGAGGAATGGGAGACCGACGGCGGAGCCGCTTCGGCGGCCGGAGCCGCGATCGGGATCTCGAGTTCCGCCCCGAGGAGGTGAGGACGTGGAGACCGCCGTCACCGTCGCCGTGATCATCTTCGCGATCATCGCGGGAATGTTCCTGATCCACCGGCTCAACGCGCAGCATGACGGAGGAATCGGGGCGTTCCGCTACAGCGACGCCCTCCCGGGAATCGGCCGGCGGCCCCGTAAGAGCCCACGTGCCACCGTGCCGAAGGGTCCTCCCGCCGACGCCACACGCCGTGAGCATCGAGAGGGGAGCCGCTGATGACGCCGACCTGCTTCCAGCCAGGGTGGGGGTGGGGCGACGGCCGTCACACCCACCGGCGCGCCGCCCCTGATGCACGTCGTCCTTAGTGAGTAAGGGGTCACCATGAAGTCACCGGAACTGCCGTCGGCCGGGCACGCGGAGGTTCGTATCGTCGCCGCGGACCCGGAGACGGCTCGCCATGTCGCGGAGACTCTCCGCCGTTGTTTCGCCGCCACCGAAGCGCGCAGCTACCCCGCAGGCACCGACGGCGGAACACGACTCCACCTCACCGTGGACACCACGTGCATGGCGGAGCCGGTGCGCTCCTGGCTGTTGACCAGCCAGTCCTCCCGGGACGATCACACACAGCCGGACGAAATCTGAGGAGGATGCCCCTCAGCGGGGAAGGAGGACACCGCCCCAGACGTACGGGTTTCCGTCAGCGCCGGCACGAGAGGCAGGCGACCATGGCGACGTTGCACGAGCGGCAGCACTACCGCGAGGCGATCATGAAGACCCTGTACGAGGCCATCGAAGGCAATCGTCTTCTCGGCCTCACTGGGGCGCAGCTGCGCGAGGGCCTCGTCATGCCCGAGGAAGACCTGGCCGCCGCCTGCACGTACCTGGCGGCCGAGGGACTGATCCAGGTCGACTGGGCGCGAGGAAACACACCCGCGATGGTCACACTGCTGCACAAGGGGATCCAGCTCATGGAGACCGAGGAGAAGGACAGTGACTGACACGGCCCAGGCCGCCCTCAGGGCGCCAGCCGGTCACATGACGGCCATATCCTCCCATATGACTGAAACGGCCTCCCGGGCATACCCTGATGAGTGGGCCGGTGCACTCTCACGTGCAACGACCCGGAAGGGCGGCCCCGGTGTGTATACGCCGGGGCCGTTGCGTCACTGGCACATGCCACGGGGGAGAAGGCGTGATCCGCTGGGCCGATCCCCGCGAGTGACGCAACTGCGACGTCGTTGACCCGAAGGGCCGGGAGATCAGCGCGCCGTCTACGTGGACAACGGACAGCGACTGACCCGCCGCTGATGCCGGGGGCTGACGTGGTGCTCTATCTTCTGCTGCTCATCGTGGCGGTTGTGCTCGGCGTCGACCTTGTCCTCCTGAGAACGCGGATGGAGCGCAGCCGCGGGCCCCGCGTCCGGTAGGGCGGTCCGACCGGCCACCCGACCTACCCTCTGCATGGGGTACCACCGGCTCCTGGCGCAGTGCCCGACAGCGCTCACATGCCCTCGCCTGAGCGACGTCGGGCGCTCGCCGTTAGCGTGGGGGAAGGGACCCAACAGACCACCTGCGCCTCGGAAAAGAGGTGCCCGAAGATGGCGGATATCGGACTGCCGAACCGGCGTGAGACCCCTCGCGCGGTGTCATTGGGCGAGCGCAGCGGGAAGAGGGTGGGGGCGCCGCACGGAAGCGATCCAGGGTGGCGTGGCCGTACCACGATCGCCGACGGTGTGGTGGCGAAGATTGCCGGGATGGCCGCCCGGGACGTGCCGGAGTCCATTCGATGGGCGGTGGGTTCGCCCGTGGCATGGGGGCGATGCGTGAACGTATGCCCGGTGCCAGTGGGAAGTCCGTCACCAGCGGGGTGAAGGTCGAGGTCGGCGAGGTGCAGACCGCGGTCGATCTGGAGATCGTCGTCGAGTACGGCGTCTCCATCATCGATGTCGCGGGCGATGTCAGAGAGAACGTGATCGCTGCCATCTCAACATCGCGGTCGGCGATGTGCATTTGCCCGACGAGGACGAGGAACAACCAGAGCGGCAGCTCGAGTAACCGCCGGCAATCGCCGTAACCGCACGGGTGAGCTGACCGCACCGGGTTGACGCTGCCCGGCAAGGCGGCAGGAAAGACGGGTGTGTCCCTGGCGGTGACCGCCAGGGACACACCAGCACTCATCGCTGGGGCTATACAGGCAGACGCGACTCGCTGAATGCGCGCAGGAGATGGCTGAGTACGCGCACTGATGACGTGGGACTCATCGCCAGGCGGGCTTCGAGCGCCGTCTCCCACTGCTCGGTCAGCCCGATCACGAGCCGGTTGCGCATGCCGGGGGTGACGTGGGCGTAGCGCGCCGAGACCGAGCCGTCGATGTGGCCCATGCGTTCGTCCATGAGGACCTTCTCGGTGCCGAGGTCCTCCATCATCGTCCGGTGGGTGTGGCGAAGGCCGTGGGGTGTGAGTCCCTTGGCTATCGGAAGCCAGCAGGCATCGGCCCGTACGCTGGCACCCCGCCCCCGTGCCGGGACACCGGGCCAAGGATCGCCGAGCAAGGGCACCGGCCGGGCCTCCTGCGGCGCCTTCTTCGGGTACCAGCCGGAGACCGCCGGCGTGAACAGCCAGGTGGCGAAGCCGTTCCTGCGCCAGTGGGCGGCGTGGCCCGACACCGCGCCGCCTCGCACGAATCCGAGGTCCGCGATGGCCCGCTCCACCTTGGTGCGGGTGGATTCGGTGACGCGGTCAGGGTGGTTCAGGACGTTGGAGACAGTGCCCGCCGATACGTCGGCGCGACGGGTGACGTCGATGAGCTTCGCGCCCTGGTGGCCACCGGTACGAGCCGCGCCCTGTCCGCGGAAGACGTAGATCCGGCCATGACACGGGCACGGGGTCGGCTTCGTGCGGGCGACGTGGTCGGTCAGGAGCGCCGACAGCCAGTTCGGGGCGTCGAGGGTGCGGTAGCTGTCGTCCTTGGGCGGACAGCGCACCAGCTCGCCCGTGTCGAGTTCGTACAGCTGCCATTCGACACGGACGACCCCGGGTCGGGCGAACTCGGTCTCAAGGCCGACGATTTCGCCCCAGCGCATGCCGGTGTACCCCTTCAGCACCACGGCGACGAACTCGTCGTCGCGGCCAGAGAGCAGGGCGGCCCTCTCGGCGGTCAGCAGGATGCCGAGCGCGTCGGTGACGACCTTCTCCGGACCACGGTCGCGGGAGCGGCCGGCGCGCTTGCCGCGTCCGCGCCGCCTGGCGGCCGGGTTTGACGTGATCAGGCCCTCGTCAATCGCGTCCTCGAAGATCAGGTGGAGCGTCGAGCGCCAGGTCTTGACGCTGGAGGCCGCGTAGGCGCTCTTCTCCTTCTTCTCCCAGAGGTCGACGTCCGTGCGCAGGATGCCGGCGAGCGCCTTGTCCTCGAACTCGGGGAGCAGGTGCTCCTCGATGTGGCGCTTGTAGTTCTGCATGGTCGAGGCGGCCAGGTCCTGGCCCTCGTACCAGCGGTTGGCGTACTCGCCGAAGGTCTCCTGGCCGAGCGCCGGGTCGCGCCAGTCGCCGCGCCGGTACTTGTTCTCGGCCTCGCTCGCGGCGCGCTGGGCCTCGCCCTTGGTGGCGAACCTGATCGCCTTGCCGGTCTCGTCGACGACCGTGAGGTGCTTGCCGGGCGCGGTCTTGTATCGGCCGCGCCAGTAGTTTCCGCGCTTCTCCGCGAAACCCATGTGTTCCTCCCCTTCCTCGTCGTCGACCTAAGCGGCGGTACCGAACTGGCTCTGGCGTGCTCGGCGTGGTGGCCGGGCGCGCAGGCGGGCCGTGGGCACGGCAGACGGCTGGGAGGGCTTGAGAGTTGGCGGCTTGCGGGCGGGAGCAGGGGCTGGATGCTGCCGCGGGGAGGTAGGTCGGGCCTCGTGCATGCGGATGATCTCCGCGAGGTGCTCGCCGGTGAAGCGGTAGGCGCGGCCGACGCGGGTGAACGGGATGAGGCGTCGCCGGGCGCGGTCCTTGACCCACCAGGCAGAGCAGCCGAGGACGGCGGCGACCTCCTCCGGGACGTACAGGCGCGGGGGAGTGGCCTCCGAGTGCGGAGTCGGCGCGGGGGCAGGGAGTATCGCGGATTGGCGCAAGGGGTGAGTCCTCTTCTGGCGGGCGTGGGTGCGGCAACACCGGCCCGCCGGTCGATCGCTAGGGATGAGGTGAGGTGTCCGTGCTGGGGGTTTGCGGGCCCAGGACGGGAGTGAATGAAGGCCGGTGGCTACGCCTCGCCTGAGGAGCTGGTGTCCTCGTGCTGCTCGGCGGACGACGGTCCGTACGACTCCAGCAGGTGCTTGGCAGCTGCCTCGGCCATGGCGTTGGAGACCATCACGTCCGCTTCCTCGCGGATGTCGGGGTGTTCGGCGAGGTACACGTCCAGGGCGTCACGTGCCTGGGTGAAGGCGGCGTTGGCGCGCTGGGTCTCGCGGTACGCGTCCACGACGGCGTCGATGAGTTCCATCGCGCGGGCCTGAGCGGCGAGCTGCGGGGGGCCGACGAGGTTGCGCAGGTCGATGCCGAAGACCTCGGCGAAGCCGATGGCCTCGTCGAGGTTGATGCGGCGCTTGCCGTTCTCGATGCGCCAGACCGCCGACGGGTTCATGTCGAAGCCGGCGTCGTTCAGGCGGTCGGACAGAGCGTTGGTGCTCCAGCCGCGCGCCTCGCGCTCGAGCTTGATGCGCACCGCGACGTTCGCCTCGCCGCTGAGCAGCACGCCCTGCGGGGCGTCTTCGTCCGCCACGGCCACCTCCTTCCATTCGTAGCAAGTCACTGCCGTATGCAGCGACCCATACACAGTAACATCCTTCTGCGAGATGCAGAGCACTTCTGCAATCGGCAATTCATGTGGCATGCTGGTAGCCCCGCCCCCTCCAGCCCGAGGAGTCCCCGCGCCCCACCCCATGTAGCGCCACATGCAAAAAGCCCCCGGCTGTCACCGGGGGCCAAGCGCAAACCTCTCAACCGCCATCCCTAGCGATCGACCCGCGTGGCCGGGATTGCCGTCCCATATGGCCCGCGAGCAGAGGAGCTGATGCCCAGTATGACCGAACCCCAGCCGAATACGCCATCCCTCCAGGCCGACGGCACACCGGCCGACGCAACCGGCCAGCCGACTCACACCGCGCCACCCGCAGACGCAGCCCGCCACGACGAACCCAAAGTCGTGCCTGCGTTCGAGGGGGCTCAGATACTGGATGACCTGCGGGCCCGGATCAAGCAGTTCGTCGTGATGCCGAGCGACGAGGCCCTCACCGCAGTAACCCTGTGGGTGGCGGCCACCCATCTGCAGCCCGCGTGGCAGCACGCGCCGCGCCTGGCAGTGGTCGGTCCGGCCAAGCGGTGCGGCAAGTCGCGGCTGCTCGACGTGGTGACCGAGACCGTGCACGCACCGCTGATCACGGTCAACGCCAGCCCTGCGGCGATCTTCCGCTCGATCACCGCCGAGGATCCGCCCACGCTCCTGGTCGACGAGGCCGACACGCTGTTCGGCACCGCCAAGTCGGCTGAGCGCAACGAGGACCTGCGCGGCCTGCTGAACGCCGGCCACCAGCGCAACCGGCCCACCTTGCGTGTCACCGGCCCTGAACACACACCGGTCGCCTTCCCGACCTTCGCCATGGCCGCCCTGGCGGGCATCGGTGACCTCCCCGACACGATCATGGACCGGTCGGTGGTCATCCGGATGCGCCGCCGGGCACCGGGCGAGACCGTCGCGGCGTTCCGCACAGGGCGGGACACCCCCGCCCTGCACGCCGTACGCGACCGCCTTACCGCCTGGCTCCAGCCCCGGCGCACCGAGGCGATGGACGCCGAGCCGGGCATGCCGGTCGAGGACCGCGCCGCCGACACCTGGGAGCCCCTGGTGATCGTCGCCGACCTCGCGGGAGGCGACTGGCCCCCGCTGGCCCGAACGGCCTGCCGGGTGATGACCGCCCACGAGTCGGGCAAGGACGCGGACACAGGGCTACGCACCCGCATCCTGATCGACATCCGCCGGGTCTTCACCGCCGAGCGCAACCCCGCCGCGCTGCGCACGAGCCGTCTGCTCGAAGAGCTCAACAACGACGAGGAAGCGCCATGGGCCGAGTACGGCTCTACCGGGCTGACCTCGCGCCGACTCGGGATTCTGCTGGAGGACTACGGCATCCGCCCGGGCAATCGCCGTTTCCCCGGCGGCGGCCAGGCCAAGGGCTACGCCCGAAACCAGTTCCTCGACGCATGGGCTCGCTACTGCCCCGCACCAACGGCCGAAACGGCGAATCCAGCCGAGCCCGGCGAGGGCGCAGGCACCGGCACCGGCACCGGCACCGGCACCGCAGCCTGACCCGGCTCGACCCGTCACACCCGTCCCCGCGCAGGTCAGCGCAGGGACGGGTGATCGGCCCGCAACGGGTCAACCCGACATCGTCATGTCTCTCGTACCTGCCCTGACCAGGCACGCAACGGGTGGTACGAGTCACCGCACCTCACAGCGGCCCCTTCCTCCTGCGCCAGTGAGCGCCGCCCAACACCAACTGGAGTGCTTCCTCTTGACTCCTCGCACCACCGTCACCGCACCCTCCGCCCTACCGGGCAGCGCCGCGATCCGCTTCGGCATCGTCCTGCTCGGTGCCATCGGTTTCGCCCTCTCCTACGACGCCCTGCGTCAGATGGCCGTCGCCATCCACATCCGCGGAATGCTCACCTATGTCTTCCCGCTCGTGATCGACGGGTTCATCGCCATCGGCGTCGGCACCCTGCTCATCCTGCGCACCGCCCCGCTGCGCTCACGCCTGTACGTATGGGCGCTCGTCGGACTGGCCACCGCCACGAGTATCTGGGCCAACGCCCTGCACGCCGTCCGTCTCAACCAACAAACCCGCCCGGACGGACTGCACCTGGACGACATCACCGTCGGCGTCCTGTCCGCCATCGCCCCGCTCGCTCTGGCCGGCGCCGTCCACCTCTACATCGTGATCCGCCGCCATCCCACGCCTGGCGCCCAGGAAGTGGGCGCCGCCGTACGCCACACCCCTGCCACCCACAGCCACAACGGCACCGATGGCGCCCAGCTCGCCGCCCCCGCCGAAGAGGACCCCGATCGCCCGGACCCACTCGCTCTTGAAGTGGCAGACGGTCACATCGACGTGGCTCGGGTTTCCGCCGACGCGGCGCAGGGTGCCGCCAACGCGCCGGAGCTCCCACAGCCTTCTGCCGAGCCGGAAGCCCAGAAGCCTCGCGCTGTGTCCGGCGACCTCCTCGCCATAGCCCGCACCGCGCCACTAGGACGCGGTGGCCGCGCCTCCCGCCGCCACATCGAGGAGGCAATCCGTGGCGAGGGCCTTTCCATCAGCCGGGCTGACGCGGAAACGGTCAAGGACGCCCTGCAGGCCGAACTCGACGAGGCCATCACTCAGAGGCAGACCGAACTCGACCAGGCTGCCGCTGGCGCTTTCTGAGTCCTACGCCCGCTCACGTCGCCCCCCTCTCGACTCGCACCACCCGTCCCCGCACAGGTCAGCGCGGGGACGGGTGATCGGCCCGCAACGAGTCCACCCGACATCGCCCCGCATCACGAACGCTCTACGGAGAACCTCCTCATGCACGACCCGCACGACGGACTCCCCACCACCCAAAAGGCGATGACGACCACCGCCACCCAGCCAGCAAGGTATGCCGCTGGACCGTCCAAGGGCCGGTCCAACGAAGCAGCCTCCGCCCCAGGGGTGGCGGAGGCCCTCGGGGACCAGGAGGTGCCCGAGGAGGAACAGCCCGTCGACACCGCCACAGTTCCGCTGCCGCGAGCCGCCGACGCCGCCGCGCTGCACCGCGTCGCCCGACGCCGCCAGCGCAAAGACACCCAGCGCAAGGAGCGTGTCGACGTGCGCTACAGCGTCGACGAGAAGGCCGACATCCTCCGCATGGCCAGGTCGCTGAACATCGCCGGCGCCCACTACGTCGGCGCCGTCGTCATGGCCCACCTCCACGGCGACCTCACCGTGCCCGGCCAGCGCACCCCGCTCGACGACTACATCGACGAGCTGACCGCCCTCCGCAGCCAGGTCGCCAAGATCGGCCACAACATCAACCAGATCGCCAAGAAGCTCAACTCCGGTGGCCATTCACACCCTGGGGACACCGCCCTCCTGAGCCAGGCCGAACGCACCCTGGACGTGGTCGGCACCACCGTCCGCCACATCGCGGCAACCACAAACCAGGCAGCCGCCAAGAAGGCAGCCTGATGATCGCGAATATCCGTAGCGGCAAGGAAACCGCCGGCCTCATCCGGTACCTGTTCGACACGAAGAGGGCCAAGGACCACACAGACCCACATCTGGTCGCCTCCTGGGATGGCTTCGCACCCGACCCAGGCCGTTCCGAGGACGTCGACGCCACGAGGAACCTCTTGGTGGCGGACCTGGACCTGCACGTCAAGCAGGCCACACGGCTCGGCCGCGCCCCCGAGCGGCACGTGTGGCACTGCTCGGTACGCGCCGCGCCCGAAGACCGCATCCTCAGCGACGAGGAGTGGGCCGACATCGCCCGCCGGGTCGTCGCCGCCACCGGCATCGCGCCGGACGGCGACCCAGACGGCTGCCGCTGGGTCGCCGTCCGCCACGCCCCCGACCACATCCACATCGCGGCCACCAAAGTCCGCGGCGACCTGCGCATCGCGCGCCACTGGAACGACTACCTCACCGCCGACCGCGAACTCGCCGCGATCGAGGAGGAATACGGCCTGCGGCAAGTCGTACGCGGTGACCGCACCGCCGCGAAGCGCCCGACCCGCGCCGAGCAGGAAAAGGCCCACCGCCAAGGCCAGCACAAGCCCGCTCGCGAACGCCTGCGCTCCACCGTCCGCACCGCAGTAGCCGCCGCCACCAGCGCCGAGGAGTTCGTACACCTGCTCAGCCACGTCGACGGAGTACTCGCCGAAGTCGTGTACTTCCCCTCCGGAGACGTACGCGGCTACAAGGTCGCCTGCGAAGACACAACCACCGCCAGCAACGAGCCCGTCTGGTTCTCGGGCTCCGAACTCGCCCCGGACCTGTCCTTCCCCAAGATCCGCGAGCGACTCGAAGCCATCGACCCACAGCCCGCCGAGCAGCCGGGCCGACGCAGGCCCAACCCCTGGCACCAGGCCACCGCAGCCGCCGAACGCATCCCCCACCGCCTCGACCATGCCGACGATGAAGCCGCCCAAGGTCACCTCGCCGCATTCGGCGAAGCCCTCGACGCCCTACCTCTCATCGCGCCCCAGCCCGTTCGATCCCAACTCCGTGAGGCAGCGACCACGTTCGAGCGCGCCACCCGGTCCCGCATCCGAGCCGATCACCACCATGCCCGTGCCCTGCGCGGTGCCGTGCGGGCCATGCTCCGCGAGACTGCCCCCAGGGACGGAGCTGCCCTGGCGATGTTCCTCGACGCCGCGATCCTCGCCATCATCGCCGCCGCTCGCTGGCACGAGCTCCGCCACCACGACCAGCAAGTCGCTGCCGCCCATCAGGCCGTGATCTACCTCCAGGCGGCTTACGCCCAGGTGGCTGCCGCGCCCCTGACCGCCCTGGCCCAGCGCCGACCGCCGCAGCAGATGGTCGAGCGGCACATCCACGTCATCCGACGGTCCGTGCCCGAACACGCGGCGCAGGTGATGGAGGACGGGGCCTTCGACGCCCTCGCTGCCACACTCGCCGAGGCCGAGGCCGCAGGACACGACCCCGAGCAACTCCTCCAGCAAGCCGCCGATCAGCGAGCTCTGGACGATGCTCGCCACCCAGCACGGGTCCTGACCTGGCGTGTCCAGCGTCTCAGCGCAAGGCCGGCGCCCAGCGCACGCGCCCGTGCAGCGCAGGCCCGCAGTGCAGCGTGGCGCCCCGGCGTGCCACCACTGCATGCGACAACGGCGGCTTCCCCAGCCACCCTGCAACCGACCCAAGCTCGGCGGCGCTGATCAGGCCGGGGCGGACAGCTCGGGAGTGACCAGTTCCAACGCTTCTTGTGCCGCGTCCGAAGTATCTGGCACGGTCACGACGCGAATCCAAGGCGGTGATTTTCTCGCTGGGCAGCCAAGTGGTTCGCCAGTGCCCCGGGGCCGATCTCGCTCAGGACCCAGAGGCTGCTGGACCGCCGGGCCCACTGCCAGAGCGGGTCGCCGGTATCCGCAGGGGTGTGGAAGGGCAGTACGGGGATGCCGTGGGTATTGAAGGGATCGGGGTCGAGGTAGCGCAGACCGCCGGTGCCGCACAGATAGTGGGTACTGCCGGTGGCCATGGCAAGGTCGGCAAGACGCTCGGACCGGCTTTGGCGAGCCGGGATCCCACTGCTGTCCAACACTTCCCCTGCCCAGCCAAGGACGCCGAGCATGGCAACCGTCGATGCTCTCGCGATGCTGGCCACACAGTCTGTGGTGGCAAGCGCGTACACAACCGCGTCCAGGACCTCGGACACGGCACCCCAGTGGGAGCTGCGCCCGTAGTACTGGCGCACAAGCAGCTCGACCGTGCGGCGCGAGTGGCCGGGATCAACGAGCCGAGCCTGGTTGATCAGTGTCGGACGTCCATGGGGAAGATGTGTCGGCAGTGTGAGCCACTGCTGCCGACCGGGATCGCCCAAGGCGGCGAGACGTGCTCGGTGCTGGTAGTCGCGCCGGGCGAACTGCACGTCGTCGAGGACGATCCAGCGGTCGGCGGCGAAGAGCTTCGCCAGAGTGGACAGCCGTGGGAACAGGTTCGGTTGATGGATCGCGCACATCCCGCTCGGCGGGCTGACGCGGGGTGGCTCAGGTGCTGATGAGGCGGCTGTCGAAGCCGGCGCCCAGGAGTCGCTCGTAAGCGTCATAGACATCCCCCGGTACTTCCTGCTCGATGGCAAAACCAAGCTTTGGGTACTCGATCACCCGTTGCAGGTCGCCGACGAGCATGTCGACGACGAGCTTCTCGTCGCCGATGGACTTGATGTAGTCGTCCAGCTCCAGCGGTTCGGAGGCGCAGACGACCTCGGCCTCGGGCCACAGTTTGCGGCAGGTCGCATAGGAGCGGCGCTCCATGTACGGCTTGGAGATGAGGAGCAGCGACTCGATCTCCACCCCGGCCTCGGCGAGCAGCTCGCGGGAGAAGGTGATGTTCTGGCCGGTGTTGGCCGCCTTCGACTCGACCAGGATCGCCTCGTCCGGCACGCCCAGGCCCAGGGCGTGCTCGCGATAGTGGACGGCCTCGCCGCGAGGGAAGCGGGCACGGGTGGTGGGGCTGTTGCCGCCGCTGAAAACCAGGACGGAGAAGAGACCAGCACGGTACAGATCGGCGGCCGCGGTGGCCACACCGAGGTCGTGGCTGCCGAGACCGATCGCCGCCGAGCAGGGCCGCTGCTCGTGGCCCATCTGGTGGTAGTTCCAGATCAGTGTCGCGTCGTGGAACTGCTCGTCGGTGATCTGGCGCTGCTCGTGCTCCGGCACTGGCACTCCCTGGCTCATCCCTGCTGACCCTTTCGGATGCCCTCGATGCTGCGGAACTGGTGGCTCAGCCCATACTGGCGAGCCACCTGTGCCGCTTGGTCGAGGACGGACAGCCCATCATTCCGGGTCGCCGCGTCCGACAGAAGGATGTGCCCGTGGGCGGTGTCCAACCGCACCCGCTGCATCGGGGAGTCGACCGTCCCGGTGCTGCGTGCGATGTCGATGCAGTGCAGGGCCTGCTTCAGGTCGCCGGCGCCGCGGTGGGCCAGGGCCAGCTTCTGGTGGGCGACCGACCAGTCCTCCGGCTCACCCAGATCCTCGAAGGCGCGGGTGGCAGCAGTCATCACGCGGGTGGCGTACTCGTTGTTGCCCTCCTTGCTCAGCGCCGTACCCACCCAGAGTCCAGCTCTGGCTCGGTCGCGGGGGCTCAATCGCTCGTCTAACGAGAGGAGTTCGTACTGGCGGGCAGAGGCATCGAGCTGGCCGGACATTTCCTGTACGACGGCGAGGGACAGCTCGATCTGCGCGACGCGACGCGGGATGTTCAGCTCGGTGAACATGCCACGGGCGGTCAGGTAAGAGTGCCGGGCGGAGAGCGGCCCCAGGATGGCGCCTTGATCGCGCTGGAGGTCGCCGAGGAGGACGAGGGAACGTCCGTAGAGGTAGAGCCCCTTGTCGTCGAGGTCGTGCGGGTCGTAGCGGCTCAGCCAGCGGTTCAACAGGGACGAGGCGAAAGGGAAGTTCTGGCGGCTGACACAGACGACAGCGCGGTCGATGTCCTCGGTCCACGTTTCGTGGTCTGCCGGCCGCGTGCTCTTCCGTCCGGGAGACACCAGCGCCTCGAAGCGGGCCTGAGCAGCGGAGTCCGCACGGGCGAGCGCGGTGTCGAGGATTGCCTGGGTGTCCGGCCGGGGCTGGGTTTCGGTGCCGAGGCTCTCCCACTTGGCGACCGTGCGCAGCGCGACACCGAGGTGCTCGGCGAAGGCGCGCGTGCTCATGCGCAGCGCTGCGCGCAGGGCGCTCGCTTCCCGGCCGGTCCATTGCTGCACGCTGACCACGAGTAACCTCCCTCCGTCACGTATGTAAGCACTCTCGGTGACGAGGTGGGGCGGGAAGTGCAACGTAAGTGCAACAGCAGGTCATTTCGAGGCCGTTCACGGAGGCCGACGCTGTGGGCATGGACGACGAACTCATCACCGAACGCCGCTCCGTGGCCTTCCCCCAGGTCTTCGGCTACCTGCGCCACGTCACCGGTGGCCTGACCCGCCACGCAGCGCTCATCGACTGCCTCACCGAGTACTGCCGGCAGCATGAGCTGACCCTGGGCGGCGTATTCACAGACCGCGACCCAGCGGTGGCCGTCCACTCCCCCGCCTTCGTCGGTCTCCTGGACGCGCTCGAACTGCCCGGCAGCTATGGCGCCGTGGTTCCCGCCCTCAGCCATCTGGGTCCGCAGCGCGTTGTGGCCGAGCGGAAGCGACAGATAACGGCAACGAGCGCCCGTCTGATCGTGGTGCGCACCGTCGGGCCGGCACAAGCCCCCGTTCCTTCTCCCGACGCTGGCTCCGACCACCAGTGCAAAGGAGTGCGTGATGTCCGTTCGTGAGGCGCTGCGAAGCGCACCCGTGGTCAACGACGCGCCCGGCCTGCGTCTGCTCCGGGTCGGCGAAGGCTGGGACCTTGTGCGAACCACCGCGGAGATCGGTCTCCTGGCCCTGGCCCACCTGCGCGTCACTGGTGCGGCGATCGGTCCAGTGTTGTACGACAGCCCCAACGGGCGTCTCTACTACGCCATCGAGACCGGCACCGCCGAAAGCTGGGACGACCTGCCGGTACGACACCTCTCCACCAACTCGTGGCTCGTCGCCCCCAGCCTGGAGCTGATCGACGACTGGTTCGGTGGCTGGTACGAGCTGCCCGACGACGACACCCTCACCGACGCCGGCGCCCTGCACGCCGCCCTCCAGCACCCATACGTCAGTACCGCTCTGGAAGGGGCTGGCCGGTGAGCAGCCGAGCGGTCGTCTGCCACAAGGAATGGATGCTCCAGCCGGACAGGGAACCGGATGCCGAGCCCACCACCTATGCGATGCAGTGCGCAGTCTGTGGCGAGAGCTCGCCGACCAGCTCCGACTTCGCCGAACCGCAGGACTGGGTGTTCGAGCACGGCGGCCGCAACCCCACGCACCACACGTACCGAGAGATCATCTCCCGGCCGTGGCGCGCCTGGTGGAAGCAGTGATGGGCCGCGCAGTGAGCCGACTGGCCCGCTACACGGGGCCGCTTCTGATCATGCTGATCTCCGCCTCATGCGGATTCGTGATCGGCTTCGCAGTCGCCGCCGCCCCGAACGGCCCCTGAGCCCCCGTCCCTGCCGGAATCCCGCCACCCCGACAGCCGTAACACCAGGTCAGGCCCGGTGCTGAGAGATCAGCACCGGGCCTGATCTGCTGTATGCCTCCGCTTTGGGAGCAACCTCTTGCCCCCACCTGACTCGCCTGGGTGCCGAGTTCCACGAATTCTCCCCCACCAAGTGCCGCTTCACCGGCCCACAGCAGCTGGCCGGCGCAGGGGTGGAGGCCACCGACATCCGCACAGGGTCCGCCCTGCTCATCGCCGGCCTCACCGCCCGCGGCGTCAGCGGGAGTGTCCTGGCGCGCCCTCGGCGCAGCCGCTTCCGGTTGCGGCCGACGTACGGTTGAAGTACCGAGGGCATCACGCACTCCGGCCGCCACGCCGGGTCGTCCTCGGCGAGAGACGAGTCCGGGCCGCCCCAATCGTCGGCGCGGAGACGGGTCGGCATCATGTCCGCCGCGGTCGAAGCAACTCCGCGCGAGCTCATCATGGCTGGGGCCGCGCTGAGCACCCGCGCGGGTCCGCGCCCCCACCAAGGGGAGGCGTGATGACCCTTTCCCGGCTGGACATTCATAGGCGGAACCGAGGGGAGCGGACGTTCGTCACGCTTGCTGGTGACATCGGGCCGGCCACGACGCCGCTGCTGCGGGCCGCGTTGGAGCAGTGTCTGCTGGACGGTGTCACCGTGATCGACATCGACCTGACCACGGTCGGCTCCTGCGACGCGGGGGGCCTGGACGTCCTCCGGTCGGCATCACGGCGCGCCGGCCGGGTCCACGCCTGCCTGAGGCTGCAGCACCCGTGCGCGCAGATCACCCGGCTCCTCGATGTCACCGGATCCACTTCGCTGCTCCTTACCGGCCAGGTGAGTCCCGTGCCGCCCACCGCATCCGGCAACCTTCTGAGTACCGCGCCGCGGGCGCCCGGGGACCCCGCTCGTCGGCTGGATCAGCCGGTCCTCAAGGACGGGATCCGGCTTCGCCGGCTGACCCGCTGGCAGGCCGAAGACATGCGCGAGGACATCGCGGACCTGGCTGCGGAGTCCGTCGCGGGCACCCCCGGCGAGGCGTACCACGACCGTGGAGACTTCCTGCACCGCCTGGCGGTCACTGCCCACCGCCCCGGCTTCGCCCTGCTGGTCGCAGAGACGACGGTGCTGGTCGGTTGCGCCTTCGGTTTTCCGGTGGGTGCTGACGGTTCCGGCCGGCGGGGGTTCGACGGAACGCTCCAGGGGATCATCCATCGGCTCACCTCCCGCGCACGGTTCGTCGTCCTCACCCAGGTGGTGGCCCATCCGCACGCTCAGCACCGCGATATCGCCCGCCGCCTGCAGCAGCGTCTGCTCACAGACCTGCACTCCTGCCTCGGGGTCACCCTGCTGCATCCTGCCGACCAGGCAGGACAAGCCGCCTTCTCGTCCTGGGGTTGGCAGAACATGGGTGAGGTCGTCGGGCTGCCCGGCGCCGTCGCCCCCTGTGTGCTGACCCTGTCCGTCGAAGGGCTGGCCTTGGCACGCCGATGATTTGGCAGAGGGGCGATGAGCCGGCGGTCGTACCGGCCGGCTGTCTGCCTCTCCGCGATGGCTGCGCACCAGGCCGCCCGCCACGGCCGGGAGTAGCCTGACACATACCGAGAGCTTTCGGGCGCACGACCACGGCGGCGCCGTTCCCGGCGAGTGGCAGACACGGGCGGCCGGAAGCCGCCCGGAACGGGATCGCACGATGAACGCCATCACAGAGCCCGCCGAAGGTACGGCACCAGATGAAGGCCGCTCCTACCGGATGCCCTTGCCCCGGCTGCGCCTCACGGCGGGCGTCAGCCATGGCCCGCTGGACGGCGCGTGGTGGCCGCGCTGCTACGCACTGGAACTGGAGCTGCCCGCGCTGGTCGGCTCCTTGGATCCGAGCGTCGGCACCGTCACCCGCGTCACCGTGGGGACCGCCACCTGGCCCGATGCCCCGCAGGAGGTGATGGCGCCCGGCCATGTGATCGAGGTGGTCCTGACCGATCTTGCCGCCGAGGTGCATGCCATCACCGTGGACTGCGGCACCGTGGGACGCTGGGAACTGCTGGTGATCCCCCCGGACGAGCCGGCCGGAGCCGCCACCCGGCTGCTGACCGCTGCCGCCGACCCCGGGAACCCACTGTCGGCTCCGCGCCTGCTGGCACTCGTCGAGAGCGGCCTCGACGGACAAGACACATGGGAGTCGGAAGGAGGGTCCGGACTCAGGTGAGAGGCCCGATCCATCCGGACGGACCCGGGTGACGGGGCCAGTCCCGGGGCATCTACGACCCGTCGATGGAGCGATGACACTGGCAGACCCTGCGTCGTCCCAGCCCGCCGCTCCGATCGGCTCGGATCATGGCGGGTGAGGGGATGACGGCCGGACAGCGTGCAGACCGCTACGAGAGCTTCGGGGAAGCTCTGCTGGGAGAGGTCCTCGACCGCGCGCATGAGCTGCCGCCCCATCTCATCGGGCCCTTGGTCGCTGACGTGGTGGAGCGGCTCGGGGGTCGCCGGCCGCAGGTGCTGCTGCAGGACTACGGCCAACTGCTGCTCGTCCCCCTGCCCGGCGACGGCCTCACGGAGGGGGAACCGCAGGTGATCGACGACTCCGAGGCGGGCCGCTGCTTTCTCGACGCTCACCCCGTCGAGTTGCCCGAGGACGACGGCGTGCGAATCCTGCTGCCGCTGCTGGACGGCGGCGATCAGGTCGGAGTCATGGCAGTGACGTTGGACAGCGTCGATGAACACGACCGCCGCATGCTGCGCAGGCTCGCCGGCCTGGTGGCCGACCTACTGGTGACCAAGCACGGCTACTCCGACCTCTTCTTCGGTGTCCGACGCAGCGAACCGATGAGCGTCGCCGCCGAGATCCAGTGGGCCCTGCTGCCACCGCTGGCGATGATCATGCCTCGGGTCGCCGTGGCCGGGATCCTTGAACCCGCCTATGACGTGGCGGGTGACAGCTTCGACTACGCCCTCAACGGAGACGTCCTCCACGTGGCCATGATCGACGCGATGGGACACGGCCTGGACGCGGCCACGATGGCGACCGTGGCCATCGGCGCCTACCGCCACGCCCGCCGCGCCGGCACCGGACTGCCGGAGATCTACGCCTTCATGGACCGCGCAGTGGCGGACCAGTTCGGCCCCGAGCACTTCGTCACGGCGCAGATGCTGCAGCTGGACACCACGACGGGGCATCTTCTGTGGGTCAACGCCGGGCACCCGTCACCGATGCTCGTCCGTGATCACCGCGTCACACTCCGGCTGACCGGTCCGACGACCCTCCCTGTCGGCTTCGGGGGTCCGCAGCCGCAGACGAGCGAGATGAAGCTGGAGCCGGGGGACCGCCTCCTCTGCTTCACGGACGGACTGATCGAGGAGCACAAGACCGGGGAGGACGAGTTCGGGGAGGACCTGATGATCGACTGGGTGAACCAGTTGGAGAGAACCGGCCGCGGAATCCGGGCGGTGGCGCGCTCCCTGTCCCACACGCTCAAGCGGGCGCGGGGCGGACACACCACGGATGACGCGACGCTGCTCCTGGTGGAGTGGCGCGGCTGACCTCACTCCGGCGGCACCTGCGCGCTTCGGGTGTCGATGAGTATCTGATTCGCCTGGGTGACGTTGTCGGCCCGGACGGCCTGGGCCATCGCGGCGCGGGCGGCCTCGGGTGCTGTGTCCGGCGGAACCACCAGCAGCGAGAAGATGTCCTGGTCGCCTCGGGTGATCAGCACGGTGTCGTCGCCCAGCGGAAAGGAGTCGATGTGCACCACCTGGTCGTCGACGACGATCCGCGTCGGAAGCCCTTCCCAGGCCGTGGTGTCCAGCCCGACGCGCGTGAGGGGGCCGAGATGGCCGGTGAGGGCGCTGAGCAGCGCGGGCAGCTCGGCGGCGATGTCGCGCGACCGCGGCCACCACGCACCGTCGAGGACACCTTCGCGCGACTCCGTGGTCTCCAGCCGGAGCAACGCACACCCCGGCTGCACGGCCTCGTGAACACCGCTGGGCAGATGCCGGGAAACAGACCGTGCATCGGAGCCGGTCATGAGGATCACCCGTCTTCGGGAATCGGGGCGATCACAGGACTCGCCTCGCCTTTTACACGCTACTCCTCGTGCACGGGCGCCGAATTTCCGGATGTCGAGTTGGAGGAAGCCATCGTCGCCGACACCGAGGCGATGACAGGCGCGTGTCCGCCATGGCTACTTGACGACGAGGCTGCGGTGGAAGAGGCATTCCCTCGCGCTATCCGGAGCCCCGAGGATGTGGCGAGGGTCAAAGCCCAGCGCCGCGCGGAGGACGCGCGACGTAAGCGTCAGAAGCAAGCCAAGGCGTCTCGCCGACGAAACCGCTGAGTACAAGAGCCGGGGTCGACAACGTGCCCCCGTTCCGTCGTCATAACGGTCGGGGCAAGAACACCAGTCCCGCCCGGGCGCTATCCCTGGGAGCCATCTGGGAGCCGACCCGCTCTCTCGGCTCCTTCGAGACCACCCGAGACCACCGCACCCCAACGCCCTGACCAGGCAAAACAGCAAACCACCTGATGGCGATCCCGACCGAACCTCATTCGGGACGAAGAGGTCGTGGGTTCAAATCCCGCCACCCCGACAGCCGAAACAGCAGGTCACCCACCTACTAGTCACTAGTAGGTGGGTGACCTGTTTGGTCTGCGTGTCTAACTGCGTGACTACCGCTTTTCGCGTCTCTACGGACGCCGCTCCTGCGCTCCGAAGATCCCGTCCATGACCACGGCGCCGGTCTGGATCACGGGCCGGATCTGCTTCCGGTAGACCTCCTCGGTCACGGCGGTCCCGGAGTGTCCGACGAGCCGGGAGATCTCTTCAAGCGGGACACCGCGGTCGGACAGCAGAGACACGAAGCTGTGCCGCAGCTCCCTCGGCGTCCACTCGTCCGCGTTGATCCCGTCGATGCCCTTGAGCGCCTGGCGGAAAGCACGGCGGACGTTGGCAGCGTCGAGCGGCTTGCCCACGGCCGAGGAGAAGACGAGGCCGTGCTCCTCCCAGTCGTCCCCAGCGGCGAGCCGATCCCACCCCTGATCTTCGAACTGCTGCCAGAGGGCATCAACACAGCGCGCCGGCAGAGCGAGCGTGCGCCGGGACTTCCGAGTCTTCGTGTCCCCGCTCCGCCGGACCGACCGCCAGACGGCGATATGCGGAGGCTGAGGCGGGTCGAGGTCCGGCCGGCCTTGCAGGAAGACGTGGTCCCAGGTGAGTGCCCGAAGTTCCTCGGTACGGGCTCCGGTCAACAGGGCGACGACGATGTACGCGTACATAGAGGTCCCCTCGGCGCCCTTGAGTACGGCCTCGGCCTGGGCGAAGGTGAGCGCCTTGGATGGGCGTCCGGCCTGCCCCTGGGGCACCGAGCACAGCTCAACGACATTGCGCTTCACCTTGTCCCGCGCCATGGCCCGCTTGACCGCGCGGTTGAGGCAGGAGTGGATTCCCTGGAGCGTGCGCGTGCTGAGCGACTTCGCCTTGGTGGCCAGCCAGCGATCTACGTCCTCCGCGCTCAGGTCGCGAAGCTTCCGCGCGCCGAGCGATGGAATCACGTGCTTCTGGCTCAGGAGCGTCACGGTCTCAACGGTGCTGGGGTCGAGGCCCGCCAAGCCGTACGTCAGCCAGTCCGTCACGGCGTCCTTGACCGTGTAATTGGTGGGCGCAATGGCGAGGCCGTCTTCGTGGTCCCGCAACACCTCCTTGAGCTTGTTCTTGGCTTCCGTCTTGGTCCTGCCACTCCCCCGCTTCACGATCCGCTTGCCGCTCGGATCGAACCCGAGGTTGGCCGTGGCGATCCACCGTTGTCTCTTCTCGTCCCAGTGCAGGCCGCCGTCACCACGACTCCGACGCTTGGTCATCAGGCCGCACGCTCCATCTCGCTCGCGATGAAGTCGCCCAGGGCGGAGGCCGGGATGCGCCGGCACCGCCCGATGGTGACCGAGGGCAGACGCCGGGTGCGGATCAGGTCGTAGACCGTGGACCGGCCGACCTTCAGGCGAGCCATGACATCGGCCACGGTCAACAACTCGTCGTCACGCATGCGTCGGTTCTCCTTCCGTTCCGGGTGCGGGTTCGAGTGAGGCGGCGAGCCAGGATTCGGCGGTGCTGAGGCCGGTGCCGGCGAACACCCAGTGGGCGAGTACGAGCGTGGTTTCGCCGTCCTGCGGAACAGCCGGTGCGGCTTGGGCGCGACGCCATTCGGCGCGGGCGTCGCGGAGGGCGCCGAGAGTGGTGGAGTAGCAGCGGGACTTGGTGGAGAAGTGGCCGCGGAAGCCGAGCATGTGAGCCCAGGCACGGAGCCGGAGTTCTGCCAGCTCGGGGCGGGCACCGAGGGACCAGGCGGTACGGATCATGCGCCCGGCGTGCTCGGAGATTCGGGCCTGTGCCAGCTCGGCGAGGAACCTGATCGGCCGGTCCAGGGTGCCGGTCGCCGTCTCGGCGCCCTTGGTGGCGTACTTGGCGATGTACGCCGCTACGGCGCGCTCGGTCAGCTCCTGGCCGCCGTCGAAGTCGGCGGAACGGATTGGGCGGACGTCCAGCTGTTGGCCGAAGACGAAGCGGTGCGCCCGGCCGTCGACCTCCGGTCCGTCCACGCGCGCAGCCGTGGCCGCGGCCTGGATGGCGTCGGTGAGCAGGTCGGCCGAGGCCCACGCCGGGGGCGCGGTGTTGCCGTCCTCGGGGCCGTCGAGGCGGATGACCGCGTGGAAGTGGACGGCACCGCGCTTTTGGTACTCGGCCACCTTTGCGAAGGAGACCCGGGCGTAGTGCCGGAATGCTCGCTGTGTGAGGCCGGCGCGCTTGGCGACCTCCCGGCGTAGGTAGATCGAGAAGCGCCGCCACAGGGCACCGGCGTGCGCGTTCCAGAGAACGGCCGCTTCGTAGTCGTACGTTTCCGGATCGAGCGGAGTGCCCAGGGCGGGGTCCTGCTCGTCATGGCGGATGCCGCAGCGACAGTCCCGGCCGCTTGAGGGACGGTTGTGGACCGGGCCGAAGGTCGGGGCGGTGAACGTGGCGAAGACACGCGGGTGCGTCGCCACCTGTTCCAAGGTTCCCTTGCCGCCGCGTAGTCCGGCGGTGATCAGGTGGTAGGTGTCGCGCCGGTACGTCTCGGCGCAAGCTGCGCACCGGGTGGCACGGCGGTTGTTGCAGCGGACGAGGAGCTGTCCGGCGGGGAGACTGGCGGAGTGCAGGTGGCGCAGGACGTTGCCGATCTCGCCGGTCGTCGTGTTGACCGCGTACTCCGTGCGGTGGCCGTCGAGGCGGATCGGGTGGGTGCAGCCGCCCAGGCCGGAGAGTTGGTGGGCCAGCTCGGGCATGGTCCCGAGGGAGGCCAGCATGGAGAGTTCCGCCAGCGGAGGAGGAATCTGCCGGGTGATGATGCGTGTTCCTTTCGGCTGCTTGGACGGTTGGGAGGGACTGCCCCGGGGCGGACGGGATGCTGGGCGACTTATTGCCGCCCCGGCGGCCGGTCAGCGCTTGTTCGCGCCGCTGAGGAGGGAGCGCAGGACCACCGCGGCGATGGCCACGGACACGGCCGATACGGCGACGGCCGCCAAGAGCGCGGTGAGCACTACGCCGACGACGACCACGCCGGCGACCACACCCGCGAAGGGAGCAAGCGACTGGCCTGCGGAAGGCGCCGGAACCTGCGTCTGCTGGGTGACGACGGGCGTCGTCGGCAGCGCCGGGACGTCGGGCAGCTTGGGACGGAACACGGTGGGCCTCCTTGTCACTTGTGGGTGCCGTTGACCACGCCGACCCCCGAACGGGTGCCGGACTCGATGGCCGGGGCGAGGAAGGTGTGAGAGAGCCAGAAGCCGAACAGCGCGATCACGACAGCGACCCAGAGACGGATGCCGAGGAACTTGATCGCAGCCCAGGCGATGACGCCCAAGACGACGACGAGCGGGAGCGAGACGGTCACAGGGTCTCCTCAGCGGACGGCGCAGCGATGGGTGCGGGCGGCCAGCTCGGCGGCGGCGCGGCTGTCGTAGTCCGTGGAGAAGCCGCAGCGCGGGGCGGTGCAGGCGGCGGTGTGCTTCTCCCGGCCCCGGCCGTCGTAGTACGTGCCGACCTGGACGGGGCCGATGCGGACGACGTTGCGGAAACGGCGGTTGGCGGGCATGTGTGCTCCTTCAGAGCTGTGCGGCGATGGCTTCGGCCAGTTGCGCCGGAACGCCGAGCCGTGCGCGGAGAGTGGGAGCGTCGATAGCTGCTCCGGTTCGCGCGCGGTGTTCTGCGGCGACCTTTCGGGCGTGGTCGACGAGGGCGGCCGGGACCGGCACCGGGGAAGGGTCGATGGCCGGTCGAGGTTCGGGCTCAGGGGCGGTCGGCTCAGGGATGACGGGTGCGGGTTCGCCGGTCGTGTCGTGTGTGGTGTGGGCGAGGAGGGTGCCGCCGAGGAAGGCGACCGCAGGCCATCCGGCGACGAGGATGCGGAGCCAGGCGGGTACGACGCCCAGGTCGAGCAGGCCGGCGGTGGCGACGTTGGCGCCGAGCGAGGCGGTCAGTGCGACGAGGAACCAGCACCACCCGCCCGCTTTCGCCCCGCCGGAGCGCAGTCGACGCCAGGCCGCCACCAGCAGCAGGTCCACGGAGACCGGGTACGCCCACGCCTTCCACCCGTGCTGACCCGCGGCCGAGGCCAGGTCGTGCAAGTGGGCGAAGGACAGCGCCGCGGCGATGACCGCCTGGACGAGCACCGCGTCGACGCGGGCCAGGTGGGCGCGCACGGTTCGATTCCCTCCAGTGCGGTCAGTCGGTGGACTCGAGCTCATCGGCCCGCGCGCGTGCAGCGGCGGCGACCTCGGCCGCTTCCGCATCGCCAGGTTGGTCAGCGGCGATACGTTCGAGCAGGTCCGCCTTGCGGCTCATGAGTTCGCGGTAGTCGCCGACGCCGAATTTGCGGTGGTCGGCCAGGTCGGTGATCAGCGCCGACACTTGGGAGATGGACGGGCGGGACAAGGTGACTCCCTCGTTTTTGGGCATGGCGGGGGTAGGGACTTGGCGCGAGACGGACGTGCGGGCCGTTGAGGCGTGGTTGAGCGATCAGCCGCCTACTCGGCGAGCGGGACTGGCTTGACCAGCGACACCGGGGCGTCAGCCGGGCGGAGCTGCACCGCTGGCCGGAACGGTTCGAACGCGGGCAGGTTCGGCATCAGGTGAGCCGATTCCCGACAGACCGCAGCAGCGTCGCCGAGTGAGAGGTACGGGGTGCGGATACGAGACCAGCCGCCGGAGGTGTCACCGGCCACGGCAAGGCCGGGGCGTTCGGGGGCGATGGCGCAGGCGGCGTAGACCGCTTCCGGTGCGATGTCGCCGAGCGCCATCTTTGCGGACGCTTCGTCGTTGACGCGGTGGCACACGCGGCCGGTGAGCTGGGCCCGGAGCATGGTCGCGCCCTTGCCCAGCTCGGCCCCGAACCTCTGCCCGCAGACTTCCAGGTAGATGCCGGCGGCGCGGCCGAGCTGCGCAAGACGGATGAGCTGGGTGACCATCTCATCGCGCCGTTCCTCGTCCTTGCGCGTGGCGACGAGGAACAGTTCGGCCACTTCGTCTACGAACAGCACGATCGGCACCGGCCGTTCTTCCTCGGGCAGGCCCCAGATGTCCGACGTGATCTCCTGGTCCGGGGTGCCCGGCGCGATACCCTGCCGGGCCTTGATCAGGTCGTACCTGTCTTCCATCTCCTTCACGAGGACCGGCAGCAGCTCGGCCGCCTGCTCGGGATCGGTCGCCAGCGCCGACAGCCGCGGGGCGAAGGGCGCGAGCTCCACACCCCGCTTGCAGTCGATTCCGACCAGCGCGACCCGCTGCTGTGCCAGCCCGGTGACCAGGTGCCGCTGGTACATGGACTTCCCCGACAGGGTTGCGCCCAGGGTGAGTTGGTGCGGGATGGTCCGGTAGTCCCGCACGAAGGCCGTTGCATCCTCCCTCAGCGCCACCGGCACCTTGAGGTGTCCGCGTTCCGCCTTCCTGGGCATCCGGACGTTGCGCAGCACGTCGAAGCCGACGAGCCGCAGTTCCACCACACCCGGCTTCACGTCGCTGACGTACACGGCGTGCACGCCCCAGGCATGCCGCAGCCGTTCCGCCGAAGCGGCGACATCTGCCGGTTCCTGGCCCGGAGCCAGCCGTAACCGAAGCCGCAGGCCCGTGGAGGTGGGCCGGATGACTCCCCGACGAGGAGGCACCGGCCGGACCTCACGGCGACTCGTCGCCTTGACCGCCAGAGCCCGCAGCCGGGAAGGCTGGACGGTCAGGCCGCACGCCTCCATGACGGAGCCGTAGGAGCCGAGGAGCCGGGCTGTCGATATCGGCAGGCCGACCGTGGACCAGTAGACGCCCGGGTGACGAGCCCGGGTGTAGGCGGCCCCGCCACCGAGTCCGGCAAGGGGGCCACCCACCTCCAGCAGCGTCAACCAGTCCGACATCAGGCCGAGGCCTCGGCCCGAGCCGGGAAGGCGGCCGGTGTGACGGCGGCAGCGCGAAAGGCGATGCCGTGCCGCTGCTGACCGTTGAACACGGTCTCCCACGGGCGGGCCACCAGCCCAGGCAGCGAGACCGGAGCGCCGAGCGTCAGGCCCTCAGAGATGCCGCTTTCCGGGACAGTGACCTTGATCAGCGAAGACTCGCCGTCCTCGATGTAGACGGCGCCGATCGTCATGAGCGCCTCACCGCTGGTGGCGTCCTTGGCGATCTCTCCGGTCTGTCGGTCCCGAACCTTGGGTTCCGGTGCTTCGGTCAGCAGGATGGTGGCCGCCGAAGTCTCCACACGGATGACACGCACAGAAATGCTCTCCCTTGCGTTGCGCCGCACACGCGTACGGCCGCGTTTAGTGACGAATGACTACGCAACGGGAGGTTGACCTCATACCGACTGGGCGCGATACGCTCCAGGAGCGTTGATGCCAAAGACGCACCCGGCCTGAGTGGGCTGCCTCCCGCTCAGGCCACATCTGTTTCTGTGGCCCTTCCACTTACGCACCGGTACAGGTCTGCCTTCCTGCTCCGGCCCGTTCGCATGCCCGCACGCCAACTCCGCTGGACACGAAGGAGCTTGCCGACACCAACCACAGTAACCCGTACTCCAAGTACTGTCTAGTACTTCATGTACCAGTCCGTACTTCGTGTACGCCCAGCTCCGCCGCCAGGGTGCGAAGCTCCTCAGAGGGCGGCTGGGCCATGGTCAGCAGGTCCGCCGCGAGCTGCTTCACCATGGGCAGGGCCCGCACCATCTCGGGCGACAGCTCACGCGCCCTGAGCAGCGCCGAGACCGCATCAGCGACCTGCCGGCGCTGGGCGTAAGCCCTCGCGACATCGATTTGAAAGCGCGTCTGCCGTTCCGCGGACAGCCCCGACTCGTCGACGGCCTGCGCAGCCCGCAGTGCGACACCGGCATCTCCCAGATCCACCGCGACGGCCACCTCGTGCAAACCGACGTTGGTAGGCCCGAACTCGGTGTTGTAGTCGTTGCGACCGTCGCCGACCTGTTCGGCCATCTCACGAGCATCACGGAGGTACCCGTACGCCTCATCGGCCAGGTTCAACCGAGCAGCAGCCACAGCCCGTTGCAGGGTCAGCGCACCACGCAGCGCCACCGCTTCGATCTGTCCGGACTCCGCCATAGGCCGCAGGGCGTCAGCAGCACTCCCGGACACTTGGGCCGCCTGCTCGAAGTGACGGGCGCCGAGGAAGACGAGCGACAACCGGAACTCACCAGCCGCCATCAGCAGTGGATCATTCGCCCGCTCGGCGGCGACCACGGCGCGGTCGACTGCGATCCAGGCCGCCTCCGGCTCCCCCATGTTCGCGAGCGCGCCACTGCACGTGTGATACATGACCGCTAGCAGACGGAACAGCTCCGGACGCTCCGCCTCAGCAACCGCGCGGGTGGCCGACTCCAGCCGGGGAACGAGCCCTTCGAGCAACTCGGCCAGGTCGGCATAGTTGCCCTGATGTGTCAGCGACCAGGCCCGCTCCACCTCAGCGCGGAGCGCCGGAACATCAGGGGAAGCATTCTGCTGGGCGAGGACCGCCTTCAGCGAGTGCGCAGCACTCAGCACCAGCCGCAGGCGACTCGCGCCGGGCGGTTCACCATCAGCGACCGACGCCACGATGGGAGCCTCGGCCGCCAACTCGGCCACCGGAACCTCAAGGACGTCGGCGACCTTCTCCAGCACGGTCATGCGGTCGATGCGGCGTACGCCTCGCTCCACCTGGGACACCCATGCTTCCGAGCGCCCCAGCAAGCCGGCGAATTCCTTCTGCGACAGGCCCCGGCGCTTGCGATTGAAGGCGATCTTGCGGCCTAGCGCCTTCTGATACTCAGTGCTCAACGTCCACACCCTTGCCGGACACGAAGTCCAGGCGATCAACCTCCGTGGCGGAGAGGTACCGGTCCCGCTCGGCGAGGAAAGCCCGCACGTAGTCCTTCGACTCGTGCTCTTCGAAGGCGTCC
Organism: Streptomyces sp. NPDC001634; assembly: GCF_040298185.1. Lineage (NCBI taxonomy): Bacteria > Bacillati > Actinomycetota > Actinomycetes > Kitasatosporales > Streptomycetaceae > Streptomyces > Streptomyces sp. NPDC001634. The sequence continues at coordinate 124,176 of NZ_JBEOZU010000024.1, forward strand.
TTGTCCCGGTAGAGCTCGTAGAAGACGCGCTCCAGGGGACGGCCGTCAACGCGATGCACGGCGTAGATCACCGTCCCGGGCTCGTTCGCGCGGATCCGCTCACCAGTCCGCGCCACGAGGTCATCGAACGCAGCCGCTGCCTCTTCGTCCTTGCAGGTGAAGCGCACAAACAGACCGAACATGCGAAGTCCTCTCTCCGTCGGCATCCAGGTCAGCACCAGACCGCAGGCCGAACGCTATGCGCCGAGCCGCCCGCACGAAAAGTACGAACCCGCACTCCAGGTACGCGCACATTCGGTACGGTGCTAGTACTAATTGTACGGCTCTGCATGGTCCGTGTCAGCCAGTTGGCTCCGCTGGCACAGAAAGCAGCAGGTCATCCGCCATGGAGGACGCCATGCCCACACACCGACGTACCTTCCCCGGGAAGCCTCAGCAACTCCGCGCCGCACGCAGCTGGACCCGCGCCACGCTGAACGGCCATCCCCACTCGGAAGACGCCGCGCTGATCGTCACCGAACTCGGCACCAACGCCCTCATGCACACCGCCAGCGGCGACGCGGCCGGCGCCTTCCATGTCACGCTCACGGTCTCCGAACTGAGCGTGACCATCGCAGTGACCGACTCAGGAGACGCCAAGACCAGTCCCGCGGTCCAGCACCCATCCCCCAACGCCACCCACGGCCGGGGACTCGGCATGGTCACCGCCCTTGCCGATCGTGTCCTGATCCAGGGCGACGACTCCGGCCGCACCGTCACCGCGGAACTCCGCATCTCGGCTGAACTCCAGGAGTCGGCACCGTGCTCATGAGTCCCCCACCAGACGACGCGCGCCTCGGAGACCAGGTGGGCAAACCCCGCCGCGGGTACTGGTGCGAGTGCTGGACACAAGACCTCACCACGCAACAACAGCCGGCACTCCTGGCATCCTTCGACGCCTACTCGGCAGCACAGGCAGACAGGTGGGTCGCTGTAGCACTTCGCACGATCTCACCGGCGCTCGACCCGGACGCCTCGGACGAGGCATGGATCTGGTTGTACGAGGGCCGCATCCATTCGAGGCGAGCGCTCTTGCGCGCAGAGCCCTGCACGGTGACCATCACCCAGGCCAGCACACGCGTGACGTGGACGATCCGACCAGTGATCTTCTTGCCGCTCGCCCACCGCCAAGGTGTCGAACTCCCAGCCTGCACGGACGATTTCAGACCTGACACGCCCTACGCGAGCGTGTCTAGTCCCGGGTGATGTTTGACGTTCTGGTCCCAGTTGATGCTTGACGTTGGGCCTAGACAACATCGGAAATCTTGTGGGGCTTGTTCGCCT